>JAGCYD010000023.1 GCA_017960985.1 Bacteroidaceae bacterium | reverse complement strand
TATTGCTTCTACTTGTTCTTATTGTATTGTTATCTTATCAAGGGTATCGCCATTATAAAGCCAAAATTCTGAAGAAAGAACAAGCTTATAGGCAACTAATCGCAGAATATGAAAAAACTCAGCAAGAGTATCAGCAGAAATGTAATGACTTGGAACTCCTGCAACAAAACCTCAAAATTCTCCGACAAATAACAACGGCTGAGGCTTCCGCTGTAGCCGAGGCAACAGAGAAAGAACTTAGGCGACGGGATGAAGAATTGGAAGAATACAGAATTCGGATTACAGAATATGAAGCACGGATAGGTCTCCCCAAAGCCCTGGAGAAAGAGGAATTCCTAAATAGATTCCATATTGTGAGGAAGTGTCGTGCTTTTGTAGAACACAAAGAAACCGAAGGAATCACGACAAAAGACTTAAACAAGGTTCTGCAAATATATGAAGGCCATTATTCTCGTGTCTATGCCCGGTTGGAAGAAGCCCGGCTTTCCCACCAGGAGATTCTCGTCAGCGTCCTGCTGCTATTGAATTTTGATACATATCAGATTGTACAGCTATTGGGAAAGAGTCCTCAAAGCATTACCAACTCAAAAACAAAGGCAAATCGCAAACTATTCCATCAGGAAAGCGCAGATTCGCTCTACCGTAACCTAAAACGGCTCTTTTGGTGTAATCTGGTGTAAAATTTGTTTTAACTCGCTTTAATTCATTTATTTATAGACCTTAAAGATTGTGCATTTTCGTGGCACAATCCAAAAATCCGCCTTTGTAAATTTGTTGTGAGAGCCTCCCTCGTCATAGTTTTGCATCATCTAATTTCTATTATTTAATACAAAAAGCTATGACAAAAAAGACATTTATTTCATTTGCAATGCTCTTGATTATGGGTATCGCAACGGCGTTCGCGCAAAATGGAGGAAATCATCTTCCTCTTTCAATTAAACCGACGACAACGGGTGGTGGGTCTACGGGTTTTCCTAAATCCTTAGTACAAATCCCCGAAGTATATCTGGACGGGAACACCCTTTCGTTCGATAGTGCCATCGAGGGCTGCACGGTGCAGTTGTTGGATGAGGACGAGACTGTCGTCTATTCCTCCGTCATCAGCGTCGGTCAGACCACGCTTGTCCTGCCCAGCACGCTCTCAGGAGAGTATGAACTGCAGATAGTCAGTGGCGACATCACCTTCTATTGTGATATAAAACTATAGTAAAACTGAAAATGGAAGAAGGGGGACTCCCCTTCTTCTTCTTCTTATTTATACCTTTTACATATAACACCTAAACCTTAAAAACTAATATATGAAAACAAAAAGATTTTTTGTATTGAGTTTATTTACCTTGTTCACTTTTGGAGGCTATGCACAGTTAAGAGTAGATTCTTTGGGGAGGATGGGAGTCGGCATAAAGAGTTCTACTCCTAATAAATATAAAAATAAAAAGTTTGGAGGTATTATGCTTTCTGCTGATTCTACGGATACAGGCATTTTATTTCTGGGTAACGACACAACCGTAAATCCGAATGTAACAAAAGGAATAGAAATAGACTTTGTAACGAATGGTTCTCCACATGGAGTGGTGTCCATAGTAGAAAGTAAAAGCCAGAGCCATTCTTCAGGTGTTTCATGTGGAGTAAAAGGTATAGCCAAAGGGGCAGGATATCAGTATGGGGTTTTTGGCGGAAGAAAAAACACCTATGGTTCAGGTGGTGCTGGGATAGCAGGGTCATCTACAACAAGTCATAATAGAATCACAGGAGATTATGCTGGTTATTTTTGGGGCGATGTAAAGGCAACAGGTACCATATACGGGACCTTGGTAAGCCCCTCCTCCGTGTCATCCCCTTCGGGAGGAGGAAGTACGATAAACTTATCTACTACAACAAACAGAGGAGAAACGGTAACGGATAAACTCCAGCAGGTGGATTTGCTCCAAATGGAGCGCGTGAATCAGAACGGCAGTCTGGCTGCCAACAAGATTGAAACAAAAATATCTCTTTCGGAAGACGAGGAGTTGGAAGAGGAAGACCCTATCCAGACCCGCCTGTCCGATGTCAGCTACGGACTGGCAGCCGATCAGTTGAAGCAGGTCTATCCCGAACTGGTGTATGAGGACAGCGAGGGCAACTACAGCATCAACTACATAGAGATGGTGCCCCTGCTCGTACAGAGCATCAGGGAACTGTCGGCCAAGGTCGCCACATTGGAACAGCAACTCAGCAGCGAAAGCCAGTCGGATGCAAATGTCAAGGGCGAGGTCACGGCCATAGAGGATGCCTTTTCAGATATTGACATGGTGACGATGAGCCAGAACCGCCCCAATCCGTTCAGTCAGAGCACCGTCATCAGCCTTACCGTTCCCGAGACCGCCAGCCGCGCCACCATCAACATCTACGACATGAACGGCAAGCAGGTACAGACCGTGGAAGTGTCCGACCGCGGCGCGACGAACATCACGGTATATGCCGCAGGACTTACCCCGGGCATGTACATCTACAGCCTTATCGTGGATGGGAAAATACGAGCCACCCGTAAGATGATTGTACAGAACATCTAAGGAAAGGAGGGAGTTCCCATGAAAAAACTATTGACAATATTTTGGCTGATTCTGCCAACAATATTATTGGCTCAAACAGAAACGCTTCCAGAGAGAAGTGTGGAATTTGTTTCAAACGGGGTTATTGTTACCTACCAATTCGCAAACCCAATTATACATCCTAATAGTCTTGTCCCAAATACATTTTTCTGGCAATATATAGGATTCGGTATTAACGACAAATCGGGAGAACCAGCTGTTCCATTCCGGAATGACTTATTTTATGTTCCTGCCAACCATACAACGATTGTAAATATCATTGAAGCAGAATATACTGATACTGCCTTTATGATGTCACCGGCAGTTCCTAACTTACCTGAGATTAGCATTCCCTTTATTATAGACAGCATATCACCGTATGTCGGGTTCTTTCCCTCTGCAACTATTGAGGCGGATACTATGCAGCATTATCGAGGGGCTGGGTTACAAGGAGTTACCATTGTGCCTGTACAATACGACAACGAACATCATATAGCGCGTGTATATACAACAATAAAATATAGAGTGAACTTTATACCTGAGCAGGCAGCCTCCCCAGGAGGAGATTCTCCCACATATACAAATCTCATAGAAGAGGACTTCCTGTCAAACATTACCCTAAATTATGGGCTCCAGGGTGGCTTAAATAGAGTCCATTCACAGGATAGTATATGGCATTCATCATTAAATAATCAGAGTTTATTGATTGTTACAACCAATGAATATTTGGATTCTATCCAGAATTTTGTTGAATGGAAACGGATGAAAGGGAATAGGGTTTATGTGACAACGAAAAATAGAGGAAATTGGACGGCAAGTGAAGTGCGAGATAGCGTTGAAAACTACTTCCAACAATATGGACTACAATATTTATTAATAATAGGAGGCGTAGATGATATACCAGCCAGACCTTTTTCATACACATATATCAACGATAATCAACAAACAGTAACCATAAATGCTGTTACCGATGTAGAATATGGATTGCCAGTATTAGATGCTGAAATTCCTCAAATATCAAGAGGCAGGATTCCTGCAGATAATTCTCACCAAGTAAGTGTTATATTAGATAAAGTTATTCAGTATGAGAGGAATCCTATTATAGATAGTTTGTTTTATCATACAGCCTTGCATTGTGGTAAGTTTCAAGATGAAGCCCCTAAAGATGGGTATGAAGATTGGGGTTTTATACTTACATCTGAGAATATACGCCGACATCTACAATCCAAAGGACTACAAATAAGTCGTCAATATGCTAAAACAACAAATACTTCACCATCGCTTTATTGGAGTAAATTCTATAGTCTTGGTATGAGTTTGCCAGTTGATTTGCAGCCAGACTCTTTTTTATGGGATGGAAATAGTACACAGATACGCTCCATAATAGATAATGGAACTTTGTATGTTTTACATAATGGGCATGGGTACAAAGAAGGATGGTTGGGACCCTTTTTCAATAGTGCACATATATCACAGTTGAATAATGGTAATAAGTACCCCGTTGTCTTTAGTATTAACTGTCGAACAGGGAAATATAATGAGACTGGAGATTGTTTTGCAGAAGCTTTCTTGAAAAAAGAGGGAGGGGGATGTGTAGGTGTCTTTGCCGCTACAGAAACAAGTTTTACAGGTTATAATGATGCGATGGCATTGGGTATGTTTGATGCTATATGGCCTAATTTACAACCCCATTATCATTTTATATTTTATAGAAAATATTCTAATATTTCCACTCCAATATATGAATTGGGAAGAATATTAGACCAAGGATTAATTCGGATGGGAGAGACTTTTGGAAAAAGAATGAGTAATTATAAGAGAGAAACATGGAAACTTTTTCATTGTTTTGGTGACCCGACAATGCAAATCTGGACAGATACGCCACAAAACTTTGCTGAACCTTTGGTATTTTTGCGGAATGATTCTATCTTTGTGCATGTAGAAGATGGAGATTGTAAGATAACATTCTATGATAAAACGACAGAAAATGCAGTGTCATATAAAGGGAATTATGCAGGATATGCCAACCCATCGGATAGTTTGGTAATTTGCTTAGACAGGCATAATTATATTCCATATATATGGGATTACTCGAAGGATGTTTACATACAAAATGAGAATATAGACGGGGAGGTTCGCCTCTATAAAGGAAATACGATTCATATAGGAAACCATGTTACCAATACCAAAGATACGGGCGATGTCAATATTCTGAATTCAACCATAACCATAATAGGAAAGGAACTTGATTTACAGTCAGGTGTCTATATTGAATCTAATTTTGAATTTACAAATCAGTAAAGCCATGAAAAAAACATTATTGTTACTTTTTTCTTGTCTATGGATGGGAAGCATCTATGCAGATACGAGTGTTGATTATCCAACGATCTTCACCGACGACAATTATAATGCTTATTTTTATGACTTTGATGATGAAGCGTGGAAGGCTATGAAGGAGATACATATGTACAGCTGTTTTAAGGGCTGGAATCTTTATCTCCACCTTGAAGATGGTAGCGATGTGAAAAGAGGGTGTTTTATCGAGTATGGTGACACATTGGTGGGAGGCAACCACTACCAAAAAGTGACTTTCATAGCAAGGCAAGATATAATCGTAGAGGATGAAACTTGGCCTAAGCCTATTGGGGTTTGTTATGATACTCGCCCTGATTGTGTAGATACCTTGTTGTATAGGCAGGAAGGTGACAAGGTCTATTACCGCTCCGAAGAAGGTGAGGAGTCCTTGATACTGGACTATTCGCTGTCCGTGGGTGATGTTTTTACGAATGCCGCCGGCGAACGATTCACCGTGACAGAGACTGGCTTTTTTGAAGAGTATAATGAAAGTGTTGAATACCGTGAAGGTTCAGCCTTGCCCAAGATGCTACGCCTTGTAGCCGAAAACGGAGGGCAGGAAGATGTGTGGATAGAGGGACTTGGCTCGGTGAACTGGGGAATAACGCCCTTGTTCCTGACGGAGAAATTGAAGACACTTACGGCAACTCCGACCTGTTCTAAAGTGACTTGCGCCACGGGAACTGATATATGGGGAGTGTTTGACATAAACAAGAATAGTTACAAGACTAAAGCCTTTCGTTCAAAGTGGAACCTTCTATGGGATGAGATGGAAACAGAACTGACATATACCTTCCTGCAAGACACTCTTTGCGTCTCGGGGATATATGTTGGCTCCATATCCTCTCCTATGTATGCAGAATGTACAGTGTTTGATAACAATATAGATATGGTTTTGGGTGGTGTCTATACGATAATAAGTTATTCCTCTGAAATTGGTATGTATTGTTATTGTGAGTTCGAATTCAAAATCCCAGGCTTTGCGGCCGGTACCTATCAGGTTGGTCTTGAAGGAGGGGCACATCAGGCGCTGGTGTGCAATCCGACAAACGGGATTGCCCTTGCCCCAGCGGTTTCCCAAGGAGAAGGAGGTGTATATGACCTTTCCGGGCGAAAGGTCAACGCTAACGGGAACGCTAACCTTAACAGCCTAAGATTGAAGAAGGGGATTTATATTAAGGGTAGGAAGAAGGTCATGGTAAAGTGAGCCTTTTCTACCCCATAACTATACCCCATATTGAGAATACGGTAATCACCATGTGGTGAATACCGTATTCTTTTTGAATTTGCAGTAAGCAATTTTTCGATGAGTACCATATGCTCGACATGGGGTATAATTACCCTCTCAAAAATCAATATTGTCTCGTTGAAAAATCAACACCGTTGATTTCGAAAATCATTAGTATTAAATTGCAAAATCATTACCGTTGATTTTGCAAATCATCAGTGTTGATTTTTTGAAGCATTATTGGTGGTGAGGAAGACCGATAGGTCAAACGGGAAAATCAGCGGTTGTGGACGAAGCGGTTACGCCCTGCATCCATGCGGAGGAAGATAAACAGCAGCATGGTGAAGCCCCAGAGGGACGAACCGCCATAACTGAAGAAGGGCAACGGAATGCCGATGACGGGCGTCAGTCC
This sequence comes from Bacteroidaceae bacterium, assembly GCA_017960985.1. Taxonomy (GTDB): domain Bacteria; phylum Bacteroidota; class Bacteroidia; order Bacteroidales; family Bacteroidaceae; genus Physcousia. The sequence goes on along the minus strand of JAGCYD010000023.1, from coordinate 35,402 downwards.
GAGTACCATGCCGACATTGATGAAGACATGGAACAGGAAGATGCTCAATACACAATAACCGTATATGCGCCCAGAAGCATAGGGTTGTCGTACGGCCAAATGGATGAGGCGGAGTATGAGTGCCAGGAACAGCAGCAGTACGATGGTGCAACCCAGAAAACCTTCTTCCTCGCCCACGGTGCAGAAGATGAAATCGGTATCCTGTTCGGGCACATATTTCAGTTTGGTCTGTGTCCCGTTCAGGAAGCCCTTGCCTCTCAATCCGCCAGAGCCAATGGCAATCTTGGCCTGTATGACATTGTAGCCCGCTCCGCGTGGGTCGTCCTCCATGCCCAAGAGTACACGGATGCGGGTCTGCTGATGAGGCTGCATGACATGATCCATGACATAATCTACGGAATAGTAGAGCGTGAGTGATCCCAAAGCGAACAGGGCGATGTAAGCATAACGAACCATGCGCTGCTTTACGGCTAGGTAGAAAAGATAGCCGATGGTGGCAATACAAATGGCAAGTTGTACCCATGTGATGTCGAAGGGTATGACATACTTGGCAAACAACAGTACGGACAGGGTAAGTCCCAGTCCGTAGCCAAGGATTCTCAGTATGGGGGTGAGCAGAGTGGTATAGGTACGCATCATGCCCACGGTGAAGAGCAGGATAATCAGGAGTACACAGAACTTGCCCAGACTGACGGCCTTCAGTCCCCAAAGAGGGTCTTGCTCGAACCGTACACCGACCACAAAATAGATGACTGCTGAAATGCCGGCAAAGAGAATGGAACCCGGCATGCCTTCGCGGTAGAACATGAGAAAGAATGCCGTATAGACCAATGCACTACCCGTTTCGCGTTGTAGTATAATCAGCACCATCGGCAAAAGGATGAGGATGCAGGCCAGCAGGAAGTGCCACCATTTGTTGATGTTGAAGTCGTGGCTCCCCATGTATTTCGCCACGCACAGTGCTGTGGCAAACTTGGCAAACTCTGCGGGCTGGATGCTGAACGAACCTATCTTAATCCACGACATGGAGCCCTTGATGTTGTGTGCCAGGAATGGTGTGGCAAACAACAACGCCATGAAGGCGATATAAAGGACATAGGAGAAGGTGTCGAAGTAGCGTTCGTCTATGCCGAGGATGAACAAGGCCAGCAGGAGCGATGTGGCAATCCATACGATTTGCATGCCAGTACGGGAAGAGAAGTCGATGAGGTTAGTACCCTGTTCGAAATCATAAGAGGCTCCGCATACACTCATCCACCCCAGCCCAAGCAGGGCGATGTAGATGATGATGGTCAGCCAGTCCACCGACCTGAATATGCTTTGTCTTTTACCTCTGCCCGCTACCATAGGATATTGTTCTGTTTTCAAACGCTTCGGCTTTTGCCTCGCTCTCGGGAGACAATGTGCCGTTGATGTATTTCTCCATAATCAGCGCCCCGATGGGTACTCCGTAGGTGGCACCCCAACCGCCGTTTTCGACATATACGGCTACGGCTATCTGGGGCTTATCCTTGGGCGCAAATCCCATGAATACGGAGTGGTCGTGTCCACGGTTCTGGGCGGTTCCCGTCTTTCCGCAAACCTCGTACCAGGGGTTGTTGGCACTGTGGCAGGTTCCGCCCTCCACAGCACGGCGCATACCGCTGACCACGATTTCGTAGTTCTCGGGAGATACCATCGTGTAGTGCTTGGTGGTATAGGTAGTGTCCAGTTTCTCGCCTTGCACTCCCTTCACCACATGGGGCGTAATATAGTAACCGCGGTTGGCTATCGTAGCCCCCAGATTGGCGATTTGTAGGGGGGTAAGGTTCACTTCGCCCTGGCCGATGGAAATGGAAATGACCGTCAAGCCGTTCCATGAGCCGTGGAGATATTTGTCGTAGTATTCGGCGTTGGGTATCATGCCTCGTTTCTCTCCGGGCAGGTCGATGCCCAGCGGATAGCCGAAGCCCATGCTGACCATATAGTTTCGCCAGGTGTTCATGGCGGTTTGCACATTGGGGTATTTCTTGCGGTTGCCAAACATGTGGTAGAGTCCCCAACAGAAATAGCCGTTGCACGAGGTTCCGATGGCGGGTATCAACGGCAGCGGTGAGGGATGTCCGTGACAGCCTACGGTCAGACGACCAAAATGGAATCCGTGACTGCACGAGTAGGATGTCTCGGGGGTGATGATGCCTTCCTGAAGGAAGGTCAGCGCCTGACTGGTCTTAAAGGTAGAACCAGGAGGATATTGTCCCATGATGGCACGGTTGAGCAAGGGCTTGTAGGGGTCGGCCGACAATATCTGATTGTTCTTTCCGCGCTGACGACCCACCATAATACGAGGGTCATAGGTGGGCGAGGACACCATACACAACACTTCGCCCGTGGAGGGTTCGATGGCGACGATGCTGCCTAATTTGTTCTTCATCAGCCTTTCGCCCAAGGCCTGCAGTTCTGCGTCGATGCTCAGCGTAAGGTTTTTTCCGGGAATTGGGGCACGGTCGAACTTGCCGTCCTGATATTTTCCCTTGATACGACCACGGGCATCCCGCAAAAGAATCTCCACTCCCTTTTCTCCGCGCAATTGTTTCTCGTAACTGCGTTCCACACCGAGTTTACCGATGTAGTCGCCACTGCGGTAGTAATCGTCGGCCTCGATGTCGGCAGGTCCGACTTCGCCGACATCTCCGAGGATATGGGCTCCGTTAGAAGTTGCATATTGGCGAATGCTGTGCTTGATGATGTAGAAGCCGGGGAAGCGGAAGAGTTTTTCCTGAAAACTGGAGAACTCCTCGGCGGACAACTGGCTCATGAAAATCTGTTGCGTGTAGGAACTGTAGCCAGGGTTGCGGTATCTGTCCTTGATTTCCACCATTCGACGGTCGAACCAGTCGCGGGTGATGCCCAGACTTTCACAGAGGTCGAGTGTGTCGATACCTGCAATCTCCGACATGACAATCATGATGTCGTAGGCGGGCTGGTTATAGACAAGCAATTTGCCGTTGCGGTCGCTTATCACACCGCGGGCGGGAAACTGAATACGCTTCAGAAAGGCATTACTATCGGCATTGCGCTTGAAGTCGTCGCTCATCAACTGGAGCGTGAACAAACGAATGAGATAGACGATGATGATGAGTACCGCAGCACCCCCCAATACATATCTACGGTTGTCGTATTGGCGGTTATTTTCCATGGCGCAGGGTCTCCAAAGTAAGCATCAGCACAAGGGAGAGCATAAGACTTGCCCCAAAGGCTATCAGGGTATCCTGCGCATGGAAGAAAGAGAAACTCTCCAACAAATAGAATACGATATGGTGGATTGTTGTCAGTATGGTGACATAGCGGATATGGTTCCATCGACCCATGGTGTGGTAGGTAGGAACCATGCTTTCGACGCAGTCCTTTGGAGCCATGGCGTGGAGCAGAGGCCACTGGATGAATGCCGTGAATGTCATGGCAGCAGCGGCTTCGCCGGGAGTATTGGAAAAGGTATCGATGGCGACTCCCAATACAAAGGCCCAGAGCATGTTGCCGATGCGATTGGAGTTCAAGGGAAGATAGACGAGGAAGAGCGGATACAGCATCGGTGTGGCCAAGCCCCAAAGGTAGATATGATTACAAACCAATACCTGCAGGGCTATCAACCCCAGTATCTGCAATAGCCGTTCGATAAATATAACTATCATTCTGCTTCTGTCCTTGTCTTATACTCAATCACATTCACTTCCCGCAATTTGGCAAAGTCGGTGCTCAGTCGGATTTCCAGTTTATAGGAGAGCCCATCTTCGGAGTTCAGGATGCGTTTTACCTTACCGATGAAAATACCGGGAGGAAAGACACTACTGAAACCGCTGGTCTCGACTTGTTCGCCAATTTTGATGCGTGCATGACGGGGAATGTCATCGATGAAAGCGCGTAGGGGATTTCCGCCTTCCCATTTCAGATACCCGAAATATTCGGAGTTCTTCAGTCGGCAACTGATGCTGCTCTTTGAATTCAGGACGGGCTGAATCACAGCATAGTGTTTGTTGGCTTCGCAAACGATACCCACAATGCCCGTTCCGCAAACCACTCCCATCTCGTTCTGTACTCCGTCTTTGTAACCTCGATTGATGGTGATGTAATTGTCCTTGTTGCGGATAGAGTTGTCAATAACTTGTGCAGGAATACGCTTAATGCCTGCCAACTGTCGGGAAACGGTTCGTTCTGTCAGCGACGAATCGTGTTCCAATACAGCAAGACGCTGCCGTAGTGTTTCATTTTCTGTTTGTAGGCTGATATTTGTTTCAGTCAGTTGGCGATTGACTTCGCCCAGATTTGAATAGGCACTGACTTGACTTCCCCACGACAAAATCTTGGCCGTGACTGTATTAGCTTGTGTGAACCACACACTACCCTGATAGGAATTGAATCGAAGTAGAAGCACTAAACTGATTCCCTCCAATAGAAGGAAGACAAGCCAGTGCCCCCACGCTCTAATCCAACTCAAAAGGGTGCTCATTCTCTCCTTTAATTACCTTAAATTACATCAAGAATGAGAACTTGTGTATGTTCTTCAGTGCTACACCCGTACCCTTTGCCACACTGTGCAAGGGGTCTTCGGCTACATGGAAGGGGATGTTAATCTTGTCGGTCAGACGCTTGTCCAGACCGCGCAGCATGGCACCGCCACCCGTCAACCAGATACCGTTCTTCACGATGTCGGCATATAGTTCGGGGGGTGTGGCTTCGAGGGCACTCAAGATGGCGGCCTCGATTTTTGCAATGGTCTTTTCCAGACAATGTGCAATTTCCTGATAGCATACAGGAACCTCCATAGGCAGAGCCGTAATACGGTTAGGACCAAACACGATATAGTCTTCGGGGGCTTCCTCACCCAAATCGGTCAGGGCAGCACCGACATTAATCTTGATACGCTCGGCCATGCGCTCCGAAACTTTCAGGTTGTGCTGGCGACTCATGTATTCCTGGATATCGTAAGTTAGTTCGTCACCGGCTACACGCTGGCTCTTGTTTACAACGATACCACCCAGAGATATGACGGCAATTTCGGTGCTACCACCACCGATATCTACCACCATGTTGCCCTCGGGAGCCAAAACATCCAGACCGATACCTATGGCGGCAGCCATAGGTTCGTAGATGAGGTACACCTCACGACCACCAGCATGCTCGGCACTGTCGCGTACAGCACGGAGTTCCACTTCCGTACTTCCACTGGGCACACCGATAACCATACGCATGGATGGGCTGAAAAGACTGCGGTTGGTATGTACCATCTTTATCAAACCACGAATCATCTTTTCGCAGGCATCGAAGTCGGCAATCACACCGTCGCGCAAGGGGCGTACCGTGCGGATTTCTGCATTCGTCTTTTCGTGCATCAGTTTGGCGCGTTCTCCAACGGCAATCATGCGGTCGGTACGGCGGTCGAGTGCCACAACACTGGGCTGGTCCACCATAATCTTACCATTGGAGATGATGATGGTATTGGCCGTGCCAAGGTCCATGGCGATTTCCTTATTCAGAGAAAACCATTTCATTTTTTATCCTATTTTTATGTTCTTACTTTACAAAATATGCGTGAATAGCGGTATCGTAGTGGCTGCTTACGCCAAAAGCCTGTGCGGCGAACCAGCGGCGCTGTTCGAGTGTGGTGTTTGCACCCTGCTCTTTCAGCAGTTTCTTCAGGGGTTCGTATTCAGCCTTAGAAGGAACGATGACAACATCCTTGAAGTTCTTGGCTGCGGCACGGATGAGGGAAATACCACCGATATCTATCTTTTCGATAATGTCGGCCTCGGATGCTCCACTCTTGACGGTGTCCTCGAAAGGATAGAGGTCAACGATGACGAGGTCGATTTCGGGGATTTCATATTTCTTCATTTCGGCTTGGTCGCCTGTCAGTTCCCTACGACCCAGAATGCCACCGAATACCTTCGGATGCAGGGTCTTTACACGGCCACCCAAAATGCTGGGATAACCCGTTACATCCTCTACCTTGTTGCATGGGATTCCGAGTCCTTCGATAAAGGACTGGGTACCACCAGTGCTTAACAGTTCAACTCCCTGCTCATGGAGCAGGTGGAGAATCTCGTCAAGCCCGTCTTTATGAAATACGCTGACCAATGCACGGCGTATTGCTTTCTTTTCGTTCATAGTTGTTTGTTATTTGGTTTATTATTTAATTATTTTCTTTCCGTTGATGATATAGATACCCTTTGCGGGTTGCATTACACGCCGACCCGTGAGGTCGTAGATGTCTCGCTTCTTTGCAACACTTGTATCGGCTTTTAGGTCCTCAATGCCATCGGAGACATCGGAATCCAAATAGAGTAATTTGAAATTGTCGAAGGCTACCCAGTTGACATTGCTGGTGTTGTTTATGCGGAAACCTATCTTAACTTCTTCCCCACTGGTCGTAATCTGGAAGGGAACCTGTACATAGGTGTTGCTTTCCGTATTGAGGGCACAGGTATAGGTGTTCTCTTCCTCACTTCCTGCCTGGGCATAGAGTTCAAGACCCGTTGCTGGATAACCATCCCATACGCTGGCGCGGATATCCAGGCCTAACATGTACTTACCGTTGGGAAGTTCGGAAAGAACCTGATAAATGTTTGAGTTGGGAAGAGCATTGCCCCAAGAAACCCAGCGCTCGAAGAAGTTCGCTCCCAATGACGGACCATTATTGGTGTCGGCAGCATAGTAGGCAATATGGTTTTCGAAACCACTGTTTGTCCAATCTGTGTTTAGGTCGGCACTGCAGTCTGCATTCCTGATATAATAACTGAGGTCGATGGGTGCTTCTGCCGTAGCCTCATTGAGGGCGTTCAACAGTTTATTATTGATTTGGTCGGCAATGGTTGACGGTTGGGTTCCCGTAATTACCGAGTTCTGCCAAAGCGTTTCCTGTGCGGTAAAGTCGATGTTGCAAACCGTGTTGCGTGCCGAACGGATAACGGGCCAAGCGTTCATCCTCGCTTCGCGTTGTGCGCTGGCATTAGGTTGTATCTGTGCATATTGTGTGTCGTTCAAGAACATCCAGCGACTACCGCGTTGTTCCTTGTCGTTGGAGTTCAGTGTGGGTGCTACGAAGTAGTTGTAGTCTTTTTCGCCCGTCCAGCAGAGGATGCCACCGTTTGCTGCATTTTGTATGGTGTAACAATTATCGGAACCTTGATTCAGGTAGAATTCCGTTTCACTGGCATCGGTACGGTCCACCCATGCACTGAGGTTGTCGGTGGCACCCAAATAGAGTCCGTCGGCCTGGTCAATACAGTGCAGTTTGTATTTGCCGTTGCTTTCCTCGGCAGTCCACTTACGGCCTTCGTTGGAGAGCACAATGCGCGTGTACCATTCGCCATCCCACACATCACTACGGTTCAAGAATGCTCCGGCATCGACATTGTACAGGTAGCCTTCGGTTCCCGTTTCCATGGGAGTGCCGAGATAATAAATCTGGAAGTTGTCGAAGCAAGTCCATCCGCTGGTGCTTTTGGTTTCATCAGGCTTACCGACAAGTACCGTCAGTACATTGCCTACGACATGAATAAATACCTCGTTCTTGTAATATCCATAGGAGAAGAATACCGAAGCATCCGACATGCTGTTCGGAATATAATAACCATTAGCATCGGTGGTGGTGGAAAGATTTTCCGTACAATTAGCCGCATACATGGATTGGAGTTGTGTCTGAACCTCGTCTCCATCGGTGCGGGCATACAAGTAGGAATGTATGGTGCCTGGGTTGTTGGCATCCAGTTCGCCATCGCGATAGAAACCCTGACAAGTTACCTTGTAGTATCCGTTGGGCAGTCCAGTTATGGTTTGTGCCACTTCCCAAGTTGTGGCCTTTGAGGATACACCGCTATAGGAACTGTTATATACTTCGGCCACATAGTTGCCATAGTCCCAGTTTATCTTGCCTCCATCGCCCGAGGTAGGATTGGTTGAGGATGTGCCGAGCATGTACGACATGGCCGTAGCCGACGAAGTGATGCTGACATTCCACTTGCCTCCCAAGTCTGTTGGTGCGGCATCAGGGTCTTCGGGGTCGAAGTTCGCGCCACCCAGCAAATAAGTACAATTATAGGGATTGTCCTCCGAAGCATTGGTGAGCATTTCCATCATCAAATCTTCTGCGGTCAGAATCTCCCATTGCTGGTACTGGCTACGGGAACTATAACTTTCGCATTTCACATATTTGGTGTTAGGGCCATAGGGGAAGGTCCGACTATCGTTGCCCGTCAGTGCCTTGGTGCTACCTCCACTCTTGTAGGTCAGCAGATAATATCCATCTTTGTCTTTGGCGACAGTCCATTCGTCGGGAGTAGTACCGTTCAGGTATGGCTCGGTGCCCTGAGAAAGGAATCCCATTTCGCTTTGGATAAGGTATTTCTCGTCGGAAACCTGTGTAAAATTCAATGCCTTGCCGTATTCACCCTGTGTGGCATGGGTTCCATAAGTACCGCCTGCCTTCAGGAATGCACCGGTTTTTCGATTACGCAGATATACATTCTTCATGTTGCCTTCTGCTTCATTGTCGTCAATGGCGGGGTCGTAGTCGTGGTAGGAGAAGGTGACAACACAGGGCCAGTGGTCTGCCAGAGGTTCTCCTTCGTCGTTGATAAACGAAAGGTCTTGCGCGTAGGTTTCTGCCACAATGCGAATGTCAGAAGCCGTATTGTTGATATAGAATACCTTGTCCACAACTTCGGCCTTGCGATAACCCAAGTCTTCCCACCACAAGGTACTGGAACCTGTAGGATAAATGCCTTTCCGGCCGTATTCCACCCAGGCATCCTTGATGGTGAATCGCTCGTCGGCATTGATGACATTGATGAACGAAGATTTCAATACATCGCGAGTGTAACGGCAATTGGTGTCGCCCATGACAATGATGGGACGGCCGTTGTTGGTAGCAATAATGGCATTGGCCAGTTGGGTAAGCTGACTGGCACGGGCGGAGATGTCGCCGTCGGAGTCCTCTGCATCCATGTGCAGGGTATAGACATCGATTTCCGTACCGTCGGCCAAAGTCACCATATAGTAGCGATAGCCTTTTTCTATCAGTCCGTCGGCTCCGTTATCCGTATAGCCGTAGTGGGTATTCCATGCCGACCATGATTCACCGGTGGCATTGAGGGCCTTTTTCCAGAAGAAGTTCAGTCCGTCGGTATCAAACAGGGTGTTTTGTGCTAAGTATTTTGTAACAATACCTGCATAAGACTCCAACTTGCCCCGATGGGTTCCAGCATTATAGGTGCTATTGATTTCTGCCAAGATTTCGTTGTTGTAGTTGAAATCTTCGCTGACGCCGATAAAGTCGTAACCCATATTAACCAGTTTCTGTCCGATGGCCGTTGCACCGGCAGACTCCTTGGCGTCGGGATTCAAATCTATATTGTACACACCATAGACTGAAAGGCTCTTAGGCATACCGTCCACATTCATGGCTGCTGCTGTGAAACGCTTCTTAGCCAACAAGGCACTGTACTCGTCTTCCGAAACAAAGCGCCACAAAGATTTGTCGGCCATTAAGGTGCTGCTGCCTCGGGCGGCAATATTACATGCCGAACCTTTGTCAAACATCAGGTTGCCAAGGGTCTCGTTGGTTAGATAATATCCCTCGTCGGCTGGACTAATGGAGAAAGTGGTAGGCTCACGCGAGCCTAAAATCTCAGCATCGCTATTGCCCCAGTTGGAGTTTACATAGGTCAGATTGTCATTCTCGAACCAGAACAGGTAGTTGTTCACAGAGATGACACCCGTTAGATAGGTAAGACTGAAATGGGTGTTTATTTTTACCTTGTTGCTTCCGGCATCCTCCAGCGTGCAGAGCAGAATCGAACTATCGCCCATTGGGGCCAATGATGCCTGTGTGCCGTAGGAATTGCCGTAAGAAAGGAATTTTGCTTGATAGACATTGAAAAGATAGTAGTTTTCACCGATCACAGGGGTGGTTCCATTTATGCTGGCTTTCATAGAAGTGGTGCCACATAGCAGAGCAACCACGAGAGCCGCAAAAACATAAAGACTTCTTTTCATTGTGCTATGATTTTAATTTTTATAAAATTAAATGCGTGGCAAAGATACGAAATAAAATCGAAATAGTAGGCTGATAAATGGGCAAAAAGGTAAAATTAGAAGAAAATGTTTTGCTGATTCATAAAAAGTCCTTACCTTTGTGCCGCTTAACATGCGATTGGGCTATGGTGTAATGGTAACACTGCAGATTCTGGTCCTGCCTTTCCTGGTTCGAGTCCGGGTAGCCCAACGAAAAAGAATAAGCCGCTCTCGTGAGCGGCTTATTCTTTTTCGTTCAACTTTTTCTTAGTCTTGTTGCTTCTTCATCTCCGTTTCAACGGCCTTGATTTTCTCGCGAAGCAAATCCAGTTCGGCTTTCAGTTTTTCGGCTTTCTTCTGGATTTCCTGTACCAGCGTATTGCCCTTCTTACTGCTTGCAGAAAGGAAACCAAGGTTGTTTTCGTAGGTCTGCAACTCGTTCTTCATAATATCGTAGGCGCGTGCCAGACGGTCGCGCTCACGCAAAAGCGAATTACCTTCCTTCTCGGCCGTCACCTTCAGGGTGGTCTTGAAACTATTGAGACGGCGTTCGGCCTGACTCAGGTTCAGTTTCTTGTATAGTTCATCCACCACTTCACGATATTGCTTATATAGTTTGTCTTTGTCGCGAATGGGCACGAATCCTGTAGAATTCCACTCTGCCTGTAAGTCGCGGACTTTCTGTGCAGTGGCTTCGGCGGTATCTTCTACGAGTTGCTTCAGTTGTTCGATGATACCCTTCTTCTTTTCCAGATTTTCCTTTTGTTCGCCTCGTTCCTCGGCTGTAGCATTTTTCTTTGCCTCGAAGAATTGGTCGCAGGCTTCGCGGAAACGCTTCCAGAGGTCCTCGGAAACCTTGCGGGGCACAGCGCCGATGGTCTTCCACTGCTTCTGCAGTTCAATTAGAGCATTGGTGGTAGCCTGCCATTCGGTACTATCTTTCAGGGCTTCAGCCTTCTCGACAAGTTCCTTTTTCTTGGCTAGATTGTTGCTGAGTTCTTCCTTCAGACTCTTGAAGAATTCTGTCTTCAGTGCAAAGAACTTGTCACAAGCGGTACGGAAGCGTTCGTATATTTGGTTGTTAAACTTTTGCGGAGCCATTCCCAAGGTCTTCCACACACCTTGTATGCCAATGATTTCCTGGGTCTTTGCATCCCAGTCGGCAAAGGTATGGAGGTCTTTTGTATCAATGGCTTCCACCTGTTCGCAAAGTTCAGTTTTCTTGGTCAGGTTTTCTTCTTCCTGTGCCTTGCGGGTTTCGAAGAATTCCTGATGACGCTTACGGATTATGGTGCTGGCCTCCTTGAAGCGTTCCCATATTTGTTCGCGCAGTTCCTTGGCAACGGGACCGATTTCCTTCCACTCCTGATGCAGCTGCTGCAGTTTGTTGATAGCCGACACGACATCTTTTTCCTCACTCAGTTTCTCGGCTTGTTCACACAAAATGGTCTTGGCTTCGAGGTTCTTGCGGAAGTCGTACTCGCGGAACTGGATGTTGATTTTCAGCATGTCGTAGAACTGCTCGATATAGAGTTGGTAGTTCTTCCAGACCTCAGTAGCATACTCTGCGGGTACAGGTCCAATCTCTCTCCATTCGTTTTGCAGTTCCTTGAAGGTGTCGTATGATTTCCCAGCCTCTTCCGGTGTGGTTGCCAACTGCTTGATTTTCTCAATAACTTCGAGTTTCTTGGTTAGGTTCTCAGCACGCTGCTGCTCTGCCTCTGCCTGCAGTTCTGCACGGCGCTGGCGTATCTGTTGCATAATCTCCCTAAAAGCCTCTTCTGTCGGGTCGGGCTCGGGAGTATAGGTTTCGGGGTCGCCTCCTGCTTCGATGTATGCCTCGCGGGCAGCAAGTAGATCGGCCCTGTTATATTTATAGTACAATTGTTTCAGCAAGTCCAGTTCCTGCTTGTCTCCACCATCGTTTTTTTCGGCGATTTCCTTGGCGCGTGCCAATACTTCCTCCTTGGTTTTCATCAGGGGGATTTGTGGAGCAGCCTCTTCTACGACTATGGTTTCTTCCTCTTCTACTGCAGGTTCTGGTTGAGCCGTTTCTTCAACAGGTGTGGTTGTTGTTTCTTCGATGGGCTCTGTCTGTTGCTCAGTTGCGGGGGCTACGGTCTCGGTGACAATTACTTCCACTTCGGCCTCATTCAAATTGGTCTTTTTTCCCATGTTTTTAGGATTTAAGTAGGTTGAATAATAGATGTTCTATCGTATTTAGAACCACGATTTACGCTTGAAGTACCAGAAAAAGACTGCCGTCACGCCTACCGAGATAAGCAGTGCAATGGGGAATCCCCATGCCCAGGTCTCCATACCGTTGATAAGGTTCATTCCGAACAAACTGGCGATGAGCGTAGGGAACATCATCATAATGGAGATACTGGTCAGCATCTTCATCACCTTCGACATGTTGTTGTTGATGATGCTGGCGTAGGTCTCCATCGTCGATTCAAGAATGTTCGAGTAGATGTTTGTCGTTTCCCGTGCCTGGCTCATCTCGATGTTGACATCTTCAATCATGTCTGCATCCAGTTCATCGACAGGCAGTTTGAATTTCAGTTTCGAGAGCAAGTTCTCGTTGCCACGAATCGAAGTGACGAAGTAGGTCAAACTGTCTTGTAAGCGCGACAAGGCGATGAGATCCACATTGTCCACATTGTGGTCGAGATTCTGCTTGGCTTGGTCAATGCGCGCACTGATTTGCTTCAGTCGCTTTAGATACCACACGGCAGAAGACAGGAACAGGCGGAACACCATATCTACGGAGTCGGTAAAGCCCAACCCGCGCTTCTGCTGATAGGTGACGAAGTCAATCATCATGTTCGTCTCGAAGTTGCACAGCGTGATACACACATCTCCTTTCAGGATGATACCCAGAGGGATGGTGGTATAGGGTGTGCGCGAGCGGACTTCCTTTACATACGGGATACGCAAGATTATCAGAATCCAACCTTCATCAATGTCGTAACGGGCACGCTCGTCCGTATCGGCGATATCGCTGATATAATAGTCGGGCACATGAAGTTCGTTCTGAAGGAAATCGATGTCGTCCTGTGAAGGGCAAGTCACCTGAACCCAGCAGTTGGGTTCCCATTGGTCGATGGTACGCAGACCATGATTTGTATTCCAGAAAGTACGCATTGTAACTTTACAATTTTACAATTTCACAATTTACTTCAATCAATCTCGCGGCTAATTGTCCAATCGTGAAATTGTCCAATTGCCAATCAGTTAGCGTTCTCCGCCGGATAATCGTCCATAATGGGTTTATAGTTTGGTTTTAGTTTCTGCCTGCAAAGATACGGATTTTATTTAATACCGCTATACAATTCCTTTGTTTTTGTTGACTCTCGCTACTTCAGATTTGACTCGCTACTTCAGATACTCAGCCCAATCAGTTAAGCGCATGTCGCCCTTGCGCAGGAAGGTGTCGTGCATGGCGAAGGCTGCGCTGAGGCAGTGGTGGGTATGTCCGCCACCCTTCTCGGCATACTTCAGGTAATCCAGTAGCAAAGGACGGTAGTCGGGATGTGCCACCTTGATAAGCTCCAAAGACTTTTGCATATCGCTCTTGTGGCGCAGGTCGGCTACGCCGTATTCGGTGATGACGGCATCCACGAAGTGATTCGTGTGGTCGATGTGGCTGGCGAAAGGCACGATGCTAGAGATGGCACCGCCCTTGGTGGTAGAACCACAGGTGAAGATGCTGAGGTAGGCATTGTTCGTGAAGTCAGCAGAGCCACCAATGCCGTTCATCATCTTCGTGCCGCAAATCTTGGTGGAGTTTACATGTCCGTAGAGGTCAACCTCAATGGCGGTGTTCAGAGAACATACACCGATGCGGGCAATAACCTCGGGATTGTTGGAGATTTCCGAGGGGCGCAATACAAGTTTGTCCTTGAAGAAATCCATATCGCGATAGATGCCCTTCATACATTCGTTGGTCACGGTCAGTGAGCAAGCCGAAGCGCTGAGCACACGGCCTTCGCGCATCAACTGTACGGGTGCATCCTGCAACACCTCAGTATAGATGTTGAAGTTGGGCACTTCGGTACTATGACCTAGGGCACCCAACACAGCATTGGCACCACTACCCACACCACTCTGCAAGTTGAGGAATGTGGGAGGAATCTTGCCACACTTCATGTTAGCCACCAGGAAGTCGGCTACATTCTGACCAATCTGTGTCGTGATGGGGTCGGGGTCTTTGAACGAGCGAGCCTCATCGGGCACATTGCCCTCTACGACACCCACAATGCGACTGGCATCCACCTCAATATAAGGCTTTCCGATACGGTCGCTGGGCTTCGTAATCATGATGGGGGTGCGATAGGGATGGTCCTCGATTTCATACACATCGTGCATACCCATACCGCTACGCTCGTGGAAAGCATTCAGTTCAATGATGATACCCTCGGTCGCCAGACGGCACACGGTAGGAGCAATACCTCCAGCTGCTGTCAGGTAGATGTGAGCCTTGTCACCCACCTTCTCTATGGCACAAGCCTCGATGATGGCCCAGTTTACCGGACCCAGATAGCCCTGACGAATCTGTGTTGCCATGTTCGAAAGGTTCAGGTCGCTGTAGTTCACCTCGTTTAGGTTTACATGCTTGCGGAAGTCGGGGTTCGTGGTATAGGGCGCACGGAAATCAATAGCCTGTGCGTTTGCCAGAGCACCGTCGGTACTTTGTCCCGTGCTGGCACCCGTGAAGATGCTGATTTTGTAGGGACGCCCTGCGGCATGTTCTGCCTCGGCAATCTTAGCTATTTCTGCCGTAGTCATCTTGGCTGTTCCGGCAGGTGTAAATCCACTCAGGCCAATCGTTTGGCCGTTCTTTACCAATGCTGCAGCTTCGGCAGCGGTAATCCGATTGAAACTCATTGTAAGTTGAACTGATTAAAGATTTTTATTAACGGGTGCAAAGGTACGGAATAATTACGAAATTAGAGTCACAAATGACGAATTAATTGTGTACCAGCGTACCGATTTCCTCACCGTTCATCACCCGCTTCAGATTACCCACGACATCCATGTTGAACACATAGATGGGGAGATTGTTTTCCTTGCACATGGTGGTGGCTGTAAGGTCCATTACTTTCAGGCCACGATTGTAGATTTCGTCGTAGGTGATTTCCTTGAACTTCGTGGCAGTGGGGTCTTTCTCAGGGTCGGCAGTATAAACGCCATCCACACGAGTGCCTTTCAGCATGACATCGGCTTCGATTTCGATGCCGCGCAACGACGAACCTGTGTCTGTCGTGAAGTAGGGGTTACCCGTGCCACCGCTCATGATGACTACTTCGCCGCGTTCCAATGCCTCGATGGCCTTCCATTTGGTGTAAAACTCACCGACGGGTTCCATGCGAATGGCCGTCAGCACGGTAGCCTTCTGTCCGATGGCTCCCAATGCACTGGAGAGTGCCATGCTGTTGATGACAGTTGCCAGCATACCCATTTGGTCGCCTTTCACACGGTCGAAGCCTTTTCCGGCACCAGTCAGTCCACGGAAGATGTTGCCTCCTCCGATGACGATGCCAATCTGCACACCCATGTCGGCCACCTCCTTGATTTGTCGTGCGTAGTCGTTCAGACGGTTCACATCGATACCGTACCCTTGTTCTCCCTGCAGACTCTCACCCGAGAGTTTCAGCAGGATTCGCTTAAACTTTGCCATAATCTATAATTTTTAATTTTGAATTTTCAATTTTGAATTTTTACTTCCCCAAATATTCCACTTCCTTGAAGGTATATCGCCTTTGCTCTCCTTCTTCGTCGCGTATGATAAGGTGTCCCGTAGGCTCTACGGTAACGATGGTTCCACAGAATACTCCTGTCTTGTCCTGGAATCGGTGGGTTTCGCCTTTGCGATAGAGGTGGGCAAGATACATCTGGTGAAGTTCCTCGTTGCGTCCTTCCTTTGTCCAGGCGTAGTAACGGGTGAAGTGTTTCATGATGTCTTCGAGCACGAAGCGGCGTTCCACCTGCATGCCCAGTATCTGTGCCAGCGATACGGGATTGGGGGCATCGCTATGGAATCGGGTCTGGTTCACATTGACACCCACGCCCATGATACAGCGTTCTATGGTTTTACCCTGCAACTCGTTTTCAATGAGCAACCCGCAAATCTTCTGGTTTTTGTAGTAGATATCGTTGGGCCATTTTATGCTAAAGGCAGTTCCCTTTCCATTTTCCTCCAATCCGTCCTTGACAGCCAAAGCCAGGACTTCCGACAACAAGAACATCTCGGGGGCAGCAATATGTCGTGGATGCACCAGCAAACTGAACAACAGATTCTCGCCCTTGTCCGACTCCCAATGATTGTCGCCAGCCCCACGACCCGTCGTCTGATACTCTGCCGTGACAAGCGTTATCTCCTGCTCCCGAATGGGATGATAGTCACGCAGGAAGTCGTTCGTGCTTGTCACCTCTTCCAGTTCCAGCATTTGGAATTGCGGTGAATTGTCGAGGCAGAAATGGATGTCGTTCATTTCGTCGAACTTTTTGGAGCAAAGATAGTGTATTTTTACTAACTTTGCAACGCAAACCTATGGAAACGATGAAGCGCGACGATAATTTCTATATGGGGCAGGCCTTGGAAGAAGCTCGTAAGGCTTTTGACGCAGGCGAAATTCCTATTGGGGCAATAGTGGTCTGTCGTGACGAGATTATTGCCCGTGGACATAACCTGACGGAGATGCTGACGGATGTAACGGCACATGCCGAGATGCAGGCTATCACAGCCGCTGCTGCCCATTTGGGAGGGAAATATCTGAATGAATGTACACTGTATGTTACGGTCGAGCCATGTATTATGTGTGCCGGAGCCTTGGGCTGGGCACAAATCGGTCGTGTGGTGTTTGGCACGGCTGATGAAAAGCGCGGCTATCAGCGTTTTGCTCCCGA
This sequence comes from Bacteroidaceae bacterium, assembly GCA_017960985.1. Classification (GTDB taxonomy): domain Bacteria; phylum Bacteroidota; class Bacteroidia; order Bacteroidales; family Bacteroidaceae; genus Physcousia. The sequence continues at coordinate 18,440 of JAGCYD010000023.1, read as the reverse complement.
AGCACTACACCCGAAAACGCAAGTCGTTTCTGGAGTAATGGAAGAGGAGTGTCGTAACCTGATGCAGGAATTCTTCCGCAGTCGCCGATAAAGTATATCTCTTCTTGCGCCACAATTGTGACGCAAGCAATGAATAACTAATGATTGCCAAAAGAGACACTATGTTTCCCTTGCGTCACAATTGTGGCGCAAGGACAGGTGCGTGCACCTTCAATCCGAACGAAGGGAAGCAAGGGCCCAAACAAAGTAGTCCTTCAAGATGGACAACGCATAAGCACAGCTAACATAAAAGTTAAATGCTGCGTTGTTATTCAAAGAGTACATGGAAATTGTCGTGCATCTGGCGGATGAGGGCGTCAAGAGAAATGCCACGCAATTGTGCGACTCGGGCATAGAGGTCGGCAATAGGTGTTGTGGTGTCGTCATCCGTCTCAAGGAGTAGGCGGTCAAGGGGACAGGCGAGCAGGGCTTCGGGGTTGAATTTTGTGCCGAAACTAAAGTAGAAACCATGGGGCAATAGTTGTTGCAATTGTTTTGCATTGCCACGATAGCCGTGCCATATCCAAGGTTGACGGGCATTCAACTCTTTACGAATGCGGAGTACATCGTCGATAGCACGAACGCAATGCAGGAAAAGTGGCTTTTGGAGTTCTTCGCTGAGGCTGACTTCCTCACGAAAGACTTGTAACTGGAGGTCGTAGGGGGTATCACACAGGCGGTCGAGACCGCTTTCGCCTAAGGCCAACAACCTCCCCCTGTCCCCTCCCAAAGAGGGGGGATAAGATTTACTCCCTCCCTTATGGGGAGGGCTGGGGAGAGGTTCCCAGGGATGACGACCTTGGGTATCAACGCCGTCCTGAATAACACGCTCGCCATTCAACGAAGGGTGGTGCGTATGGAAATCGATGTAATTCAATTCAAAATTCAAAATAATTTCCTATACGGTCAATGGGTTCTTTTACTTAATCTGGCACGGGGTCGTACCCACTGCCTCCCCAAGGATGGCAACGAAGGATACGGCGAATGGCCAACCACAAGCCACGGATGGGACCATGCTTCTGCAGGGCTTCGATGGCGTATTGGCTGCATGTGGGGGTAAACCGACACGAAGGTGGAGTCAGTGGAGATATGAAATGGCGGTAGAAGCGAATGGGCAGAATCAACAGGGAACTGAGGGCCTTGCTGATAGCATGAAGGATGGCGGATAGAGAGAACTTATTGCCCATTTTCTGTGATATGTTCTGCGATACGCTGTAGCAGGTTCTTTACCTTTGCCTCGACAATAGTATAGGGAACAAGGTTGCCTCCCATCCAGATAAAGGCCAGGGAGAGTTGTTTTCCTTGCAGGTTGTCAATCAGGATATGTTTGTTCTTGCGATAACTTTCCCGTACAAGCCGTTTGATGCGATTGCGGTCCACGGCGTGTTTGAAATGTCGCTTGGATACTGAGATGAGGACTTCAACGGGGGCCTTTGCTTCGGCACATTCCATATATATAGTCCGTAGGGGGTAAGCAGCAAAAGAATGGTTGCTGCCCGCAAAAAGTTGCTCAATGCGTTTTTTACTGCACAGGCGTTCGGCTTTGCGGAAGGTCTGTTTGGGGGTGTCAGGCATTGACATGCTTCACATAGTCGGCCAAGGCTGCGGTGATGCTGGCAAACTGGGGCGTGGGAGCTTCGAGGTTCACGGTCAGACCGGCATCCTTAGCCGCTTTTGCCGTATTTGTACCAAAGGTGCCTATGGCAATTTTGTCCTGTTTGAAGTTGGGGAAGTTCTTCAGCAACGAGGCGATACCGCTGGGACTGAAAAAGATGAGCATGTCATAATCGAAGGGCTCGCCCTCGGCAAAGTCGTTGCTTACGGTACGATACATAACGCCTTCGGTAAGTGCCAGATTCTTGCTGGCCATAAGTTCCTCTATATCGCTGGTGTGTACATCGCTGACAGGCATAAAGAACTTCTCGGTCTTATGCTTCACCATCTGAGGCAAGAGGTCGTTGATTTTGCCCGTTGTTCCGAAGAATACTTTGCGCTTACGGTACTGGACATATTTCTGGATATAGAGAGCCACCGTTTCGGTGATGCAGAAATACTTCATATCTTCGGGGATGACTATACGCATCTCCTTGCAAAGATTAAAGAAATGGTCGATAGCATGGCGCGAAGTGAAGATAACGGCCGTATGGTCGAGGATGGTTATCTTCTGTGCCCTAAACTCACGGGGTGTGAGACTTTCTACTTTAATAAACGGACGGAAAACGATTTGTACACCGTATTTTTTCTCAATATCGAAGTACGGAGACTTGTCCGAAGTAGGTTTGGGTTGTGAAACCAGTATCTTTTTTACCATCTTTTGTCCTAATATTTTACTATCAAGTTTTCTGTCAAAACGGCCAAAGTCTTCCACAAAGCGAGCAGTGGCATCAATTCCAGTGCGCAAAGGTACGCAAAAAGATGGAAAAGGCAATAGGTTTTTGAGAAAAAGATTCGATAGGTCTTAAATGCCAGCAAAGTTTTAGTTATTAGCAGCAGAAAAAGGAAAATCCAAGCCGCTTTTATGAAGGAAAGACGGAAATAAACAAAAATCAAGGCTAACGGGAAAAAGAGAAAAGATTCGACAGAAATAAGATAAAAATAACTGTCACGCCAAAGTTTTTGTTGAGATTTCGGAAAGAAAACCCGGTTCACAAATTCGCTTAATATACGCTTGACTAAAAAGTACAAGATAAAGCTGCCAATGTACACGCTCAACAACCATCGTGGCGAAAGTTGACCGAGAAAGAAATCGAGTTTATATTGGACATAGGCAAACATGGCGATGCCTCCCATAAGGCATAATTCAAGCATGGAGAGCAGTCGGGCGCTACTCTCTATGCTGGTTTCCACAGCAAATAATCCCGTTTGTTCCCGAGGAGCAAAGAAGAAATCCTTTGTCTGTTGTTTGAGTTGCAATCGGGTTTTGTTTTGGACATATACAAGGATAATGAGGCAAAGCAACAGACCGCCCGTTACGATGTTGTCGCGATAAAGCGTGTAAGGTAGCGGCACGGCGCTGAACCCTTGACTTTGGTAAGGGAGTTCGGGGTGGAACATCTTGCTCTGACTGAAGAAACTCTGGTCGAAACTAATCAGTTGTCCTTCTGCCTCGTAAGGCTTTCGCCCTGGAAGTCCGGGAATGGAAAGGGTATCGGGGCGCTCGCTCCTGAACCTTTCGCGCTGGGGCAGGTTCGCCTGAATGGCCGAGTCGATTTGTTGCGGAGTACAGCCCTGCATATTCTGGACGATACGCCACACACTGAAACCATGATGTGTGGCGGAGTCGCCACCCAGACTATCGGTATTCCATGCCGACAGGTCGTCTTTTCGTGCAACAATCGAATCTGTCTGGTTCATCTTTTATATTTTAGCAAATCGGCGTACGCTTTCATCGATAAGCGGTGTGCTAAACACCAAGTCTATGGCTTCCTCGGCAGTCGTGGCCACTCGCCAGATGTCGCGATGCTCGTCGCGCATGAAGTTCTCCTCCATCGACCGCTCCAGATGTTGTAGCAGCAAGTCGTAGTACCCCTCGACATTCAGGATAATGATGGGTTTCAGATAGACACCCAGTTGCTTGAGGGTGATAATCTCGAACAATTCATCGAGGGTTCCGCAACCGCCAGGCAACACAATAGCAGCATCGGTCATGTTGTTGATGGTATGCTTGCGACTCTGCATGTCGGAAGTCTCGATGATTTCGGACAGTTCAGGATAGTGCCAGTTCTGTTCGACCATAAAGGAAGGAATAACGCCGACCACTTTACCGCCTGCCTCAAGACCGCCATCGGATGCAGCTCGCATCAGTCCCATATTGCCCGCCCCGTTTACTTGGGTTACGCCTCTTTGAGCCAATCCGTGCCCCAGTTCGTGTGCAACCTGATAGTAGCATTCCTTTATCTTTGTGCTTGAAGCACAGTAGATGGCAACCGATTTGATATCGTTCATTTGTGTTTACTTTATGCCAAATTCCTTGCGGATGCAGTCCACATAGTCCAGTTTCTCCCAGGTGAAGAGTTCCACCTTAATCTTCTTCGTGCCGTAGTAATCCGACTCGAATTTCTTAATCTTCGTTTCGGGTTGACGCCCCATGTGACCATAGGCTGCAGTTTCCTCGTAGATGGGTTGGCGTAGTTTCAGTCGTTGCTCGATGGCATAGGGTGTTAGGGTGAAGAGTTTCTCCACCTTTTTCGCTATTTCAGCATCTGAAGCCTTTACATGACTTGTACCATAGGTATTCACAAAGATGCTCACGGGGTTGGCTTCGCCAATGGCATAACTGATTTGCACCAGCATTTCATCGGCCACTCCAGCAGCCACCATGTTCTTGGCAATGTGGCGTGCGGCATAGGCTGCCGAGCGGTCCACTTTCGAGGGGTCTTTGCCCGAGAAAGCACCACCACCGTGTGCGCCTTTTCCACCGTAGGTATCTACGATAATCTTGCGTCCCGTCAAACCTGTATCTCCGTGCGGTCCGCCGATGACGAACTTACCTGTGGGGTTCACCAAATACTTGATTTTATTGTCGAAAAGCGCCAGGATGCGTTCGTCGTGAATGGTTTCCTTCACACGGGGAATCAGTATGTTCTCCACATCATTCTTGATGGTTTCCTTCATAGTATTATTCGAAGCAAACTCATCGTGTTGCGTGCTCACGACAATGGTATGAATGCGTATGGGTTGATTCTTTTCGTTGTATTCGATGGTCACCTGACTTTTTGCATCGGGACGCAAGTAAGTCATTACTTTGCCCTCACGACGGATGTCGGCCAACACGCTCATCAGCCGGTGTGCCAAATCCAGCGGAAGCGGCATGTAGTTTTCCGTTTCGTTGGTGGCATAGCCAAACATCATGCCTTGGTCACCGGCACCTTGCTTTTCGCGTTTTTTGCGGTCCACACCACGATTGATGTCGGCACTTTGTTCGTGAATCGACGAGAATACGCCACACGAATCTCCATCGAAGCGATATTCGCTCTTGGTGTATCCGATACGGTTGATGGTTTCACGCGCAATGCGCTGTAGGTCAACATACGCATTGGTCTTGATTTCTCCAGCCAATACCACTTGTCCTGTTGTGACAAGCGTTTCGCATGCTACCTTCGATTCGGGGTCGAAAGCGAGTAGTTTGTCTAGGACGGCGTCCGAAATTTGGTCCGCCACTTTGTCGGGATGTCCTTCGGATACCGACTCGGATGTAAATAAATAATTCATAGCACAATTACATTTAATAATTAATAATTGTGTGGTTTGAAAAAGGCTGTCGGTGGGAATGCGTGACGATTTCTTATCGTCGTTTTAGCATTTTTTATTGTGGTTGCAAGCAGCCCAAATCTATCCACATTGGTTTTCGGGTGCAAAGATACGAAAATTCCGATTAAGTAAATACAGAAAACCTTGATTTTATTTTTCGGCGCGAATCTCTGCTAAGGGAATTTTCACAAAGTCGCGCTCTTCCATCAATGGGTGTGGAATGGTAAGTTCAGGGGTATTGATTTCCCAGTCGTCGTACAGCAACAGGTCGATATCGATGGGTCGGTCGTGGTATTTCCCGTCGGAACTTTTCTTTCGCCTTCCCAGTTTTCGTTCGATGCGTTGAGTCTCGGTCAGACACTCCCAGGGAGACAGGGAAGTCAGTACAAGGGCTGCGGCATTCAGGAACTTATGTGGTGACTCGAACCCCCACGGTTCCGTTTCGTACATCGAGGACACTCGTTCTACCTGTCCTACTGAAAGGCCAATCAACCGCAAGGCCTCATTGATGAGAGCCTTGCGGTTGCCTTGGTTGCTTCCCAAACTGATATAGAGCTTATGCTCCATAGGAATTAGTCGTTGATGATGAGCATGGCGTCGCCATACACACCGAATCGGTAGCGCTTGTCGGACAGCGCCTCTTTGTATGCTTTCATGATGCGTTCGTAACCGCCATACGCACAAGTCAGCATCAGCATCGTGCTTTGTGGCATATAGAAGTTGGCCACCATGGCATCGGCAATATGGAAATCGTAGGGAGGGAAGATGAAACGGTTGGTCCAACCTTCGTATTCCTTCAGCTTACCATCGGCACTTACAGCTGTTTCCAGTACGCGCTGCACGGTGGTGCCTACGGCACAAATCTTATGTCCGTTGGCTCTTCCGTTGTTCACGATGTTGCAAGCCTCGGCTCCCACGCGCATTTCTTCGCTGTCCATCTTATGCTTCGTGAGGTCCTCCACATCGATGTCGCGGAAGTTACCCAGTCCGCAGTGCAGGGTGACATAAGCCATATCGATACCCTTTATCTCCATGCGCTTCATCAGTTGGCGTGAGAAATGCAGTCCGGCACAAGGCACGGTCACGGCACCTTCGTTCTTGGCAAAGATGCACTGGAAGTTCTCGGCATCCTCTTCCTCGCATGGGCGGAAAATCATCTCCTTGGGCAATGGCGGTTCTCCCAGGGCAAACAGCGACTGCTTGAATTCTTCATGGTCACCGTCGTATAGGAAGCGGAGCGTGCGGCCACGGTTCGTAGTGTTATCTACAACCTCGGCCACCATGGAGTCGTCTTCTCCGAAATATAGTTTGTTGCCGATACGAATCTTTCGGGCGGGATCGACCAGTACATCCCACAGGCGGAACTTCTCGTTCAGTTCGCGCAGCAGGAACACCTCGATGTTTGCACCCGTCTTTTCCTTGTTGCCATACAGGCGGGCGGGGAATACCTTGGTGTCGTTGAAGACAAACACATCTTTCTCGTCGAAGTACTCCAGTATGTCACTGAATTGTTCGCGATGTTCGATGACACCACTTTTGGTATGAACGACCATCAGTCGGCAGTCGTCGCGGTAGCGGGTTGGATACTGTGCAATACGATCCTCTGTCAGTTTGTAGTTGAATTGTGAAAGCTTCATATTATAAATATCAAATGTTTAATGTCAGATGTTCGTTTGGTTCTTGAGCCACGGCTCGAAATCTTCTATCTGCATACATTGTTCTACGCGGATATCGCCTACGCGGGTTCGACGGAGGGCTATCAAGTGGGCACCACTGTCCAAGGCCTTGCCGATGTCGCGTGCCAACGCACGGATATAAGTCCCTTTGCTGCATACGATGCGCAGTGTCAGTTGCATCTTCTCGGCATCGAAATGTTGTAGTTCCAATTCGTCGATGACGAGGATTTTGGGTTTCAAATCTACCTCTTCGCCCTTGCGTGCCAGTTTATACGCCCGATGTCCGTCCACCTTGCACGCAGAGAACGAAGGCGGAACTTGTTCTATCTGCCCGATAAATTGGGACAGCACCTGTTGGATGCGTTCCAGCGTGATATGCTCCGTAGGATAGGTGGCATCAATAGGCTTTTCGAGATCAAAGCATGGCGTAGTGGCTCCCAGTTGCAAGGTGGCGACATACTCTTTTGTATGTGCCTGCAGTTCATCGATGCGTTTTGTGGCCTTTCCTGTGCAGACTATCAATACACCTGTTGCCAATGGATCCAGTGTACCGGCATGCCCCACCTTCAGTTTTTTCACACCAAGATACTGACAGAGCAACCAGCGCACCTTCGCCACCAGATTGAACGAGGTCCATCTGAGTGGTTTATCGAAGTATAGAATCTGTCCTTCTTGGAAGTCTGTCATCTGTAGTCTGAATAAGTCTTTTAACTGAAAAGGATAAGTAGGAGTCCCACCACGGCACAGTAGATGCCGAAATATACCAGTTTGCCCCGACGGACAATGCTTATCATCCATTTGCAGGCAATGCAGCCACTGATGAATGCCGTAATGAAACCGACGGCAAGGGGACCGAACCCGATGCCTGCCGTTGCTGTCTCAGCACCATCTTTCATAGCCTTCATAATGTCTAATAGTGCCTCACCGAGAATCGGTGGAATGACCATCAGGAAAGAGAACTGTGCCAAATTCTCCTTTTTGTTCCCCAAGAGCAGTCCCGTGGCAATCGTTGAACCCGAACGGCTCAGTCCAGGCAATACGGCTACGGCCTGTGCTACACCAATCACGAAAGCATCCCATAGAGAGATGTTTTCCTTCTGTCTGGGTTTGGCATAGTAACTGAAAATAAGTAGAGTTGCCGTTATCAGCAAGCAACAGCCTACAATCAGCAGACCTGCCCCGAAGATTTCCTCCACAGCATCCTTGAAGAACACGCCCACAATGCCCACGGGAATCATCGACACCAGAATGGCCAGCGCATAACGCTGTTCTGCATTCAGCGTGCCGTTCCAACGGAATAGTCCTTTCAGTATCCACACGATTTCCTTCCACAGGATAACCAAGGTGGAAAGCACCGTAGCCACATGTACGGCAATGGTGAATGTCAGGTTCTGCTCTCCGTCGATGCCAAAGAAGTGGGAAACAATGGTCAGATGTCCACTGCTACTCACGGGCAGATATTCCGTCAGTCCCTGAATCAGTCCCAGTAAGAAAGCCTGTATCTCATTCATCACTCGTTCTTCTTATATAATATACCGTACACCATAAAGATGAACCCCAGAAAACATACTGCCGGTGCAATTTTGATGCGGCGTACGCTGAAAATCTCAGGGTCAAAAGTTCCTTCACTGCTACCCGAGCCCGACATCAGTATCAGTCCCAGAATGATTACGACCATACCGATAGCCAGCAGAATGTAGTTTGTTTTCCCAAACGCAAAATCTTTCTTATCCATAATCTCTCTATTTTCTAATCTCTAATCTCGTTTGACCTATCGGTCTTCCTCACTCGCGACTCTTGTCTCTTACCTATACATCTGTCCCTCGCGCATATTGAGGAAGTGTCCTACGCTGATAAAGGTACATACCAGCGTCAGCAGCAAACCGGAGCAAAGTACGGCCAATAGCGTTATGCCTACATCTCCAGTCGTGATATATGCCTCCGTCGAGGGGTCATAATTCCATAAAGTCCGTACGCCGAGGAACAACAAGGCATCGGCCAATAAACCTGCAGCCAAACCAATCCACATCGAACGAATCATAAAGGGTCGGCGGATAAAGCCCCAACTGGCACCCACGAGTCGCATGGTATGGATGGTGAAGCGGCGCGAATACACACTCAATCGCACGGTGTTGTTGATGAGAACCAGTGTCACCAACAAGAGCAGGATAGCCAAGCCCAACAGCAGGTAAGTGGCTTTGTGCAGGTTGCGGTTAAGGTTGTCAATCAAGTCTTTCTGATAGATAACATCCGTGATGAGTTTGTTCTTCTTCAGTTCCTTGCTAATCCACAGCAAGCTGTCGGTACAGGCATAGTCTGCCGCCAAATGTAGTTCGAGCGATGGTGTAAAAGGATTCTCCCCGAGAAATTCTGTCGGGTCAGTCCCCATGGCTTCGGCCTGTTCTGCCAAGGCTTGTTCACGACTGATGAATATAATCTCTTTCACCCATGCCTGCTTCATGATTTTCTTCTTGTAGTCGATGGCATTCTGGTTGGTGGCATCGTCGTTGAACATGACCGTTACCGTCAGACTCTGCCTTACACTTTCGCTCAGTCGGCTTGCCGTGAAGGCACAGAGAATGACCAAACCCATAAGCACCAACACAAAGGTTGTGCTAATCGTACTTGTTAGCGCCTGCCATCGCAGGGATATCTTCTTTCTTTTTTGTGGCATATTTTATCTCTAATCTTTAATCTCTAACCCTTTCAATGTCGCACTACTACTTTCTGTAATGCGGACACGGACAGTTTCGCCGATATGGTGTCCAGCGCGATCGATGATGACCACCTTGTTCTGCTCCGTTCGTCCGTAGAGTTGTTCGCGCGACCGTTTGCTCACGCCCTCCAGTAGCACATCAAATTCCTTGCCGACACATCGCGCATTACTTTCTGCCGACAGTTGGTTCTGCAGAGCAATCAGTTCGTTCAGTCGTCGTATCTTGGTTTCTTCGGGTACATCGTCGGGCAGATGTTTGCTGGCGTAGGTCCCCGGTCGTTCAGAATATTTGAACATGAAAGCACTATCGTACCCACATTCGCGCATCAGCGAAAGCGACTGCTGATGATCCTCCTCCGTTTCGCCACAATATCCAGCGAAGATATCGGTGCTGAGGCCACAGTCGGGAACAATACGGCGAATGGCCGCCACACGGTCCAGATACCACTCACGGGTATATTTGCGGTTCATCCGTTTTAGCACCTCATTACTTCCGCTCTGTACGGGCAGGTGGATATGGCGGCATACATTTGGTTCCTCCGCAATCACCCGCAGCGTCTCGTCGCTCATGTCCTTCGGATGACTAGTCGTGAAGCGCACTCGCATTTCGGGAACGGCCCTCGCCACCATTCGCAAGAGGTCTGGGAATTTGACCGTTTGACCATTTACAAATTCACAATTATACGAGTTCACATTCTGTCCCAGCAGAGTCACTTCCTTGTAGCCCTGTTCCGCCAAGTTGCGCACTTCGCGCAGAATACTCTCCACATCGCGACTACGCTCGCGGCCTCGCGTATAGGGTACAATACAATAGTGACAGAAATTGTTACATCCACGCATGATGGAAACGAAACCTCCGATGTGTGGACCGCAAACACGCTGTGGAATGATGTCGCGGTAAGTCTCTGTCAGTGATAATTCTACATTGATGGCTTTATGCCCCAATTCAGCCTGGGCAATCAGGTCAGGCAATGCCATGTAACTATCGGGACCAGCCACAAGGTCGGCATGATACTTCTCCAGTAAATCCTCTTTGACGCGCTCCGCCATACAGCCCAATACGCCGATGATAAGCTTTCGTCCGTGTCGGCGCAGCGAGTTATAGTATTCCAGTCGGCTGATGATTTTCTGTTCGGCGTTGTCGCGTACCGAACAAGTATTCAGGAAAACGGCATCTGCTTCCTTTTCATTTTCGCAGAGCGTATATCCCGCCATTCCCATGACAGAAGCCACCACTTCACTATCCGCCACATTCATCTGGCATCCGTAAGTCTCTATCAGCAGTTTCTTCATGTCGTTGTGCATTCCCATTGGGGCATACTACCCCAATATCGCCGACAAAGATACGAATAAATGAGAGAAAAGCAAAATTTTTTGCTTTTCCGAATGGGAGTATTTTAGAGACTTATCTCAGAGATAGTGCAAATCGAGCGAAATACAAAGAATTTCATTCTTTATATTTCCGAGATGCCGCCTATTTTCAAGCTACGGAGTAGATAAAAGATACGAATAAATGAGAGAAACGCAAAATATATTTTGTGTTTCCGAATGGGAGTATTTTAGAGATTTATCTCAGAGATAGTGCAAATCGAGCGAAATACAAAATTTTTGCCTCTCATATTTCCCCCACCAATAATGCTTTCAAAAATCAACACTGATGATTTGCAAAATCAACGGTAATGATTTTGCAATTTAATACTAATGATTTTCGAAATCAACGGTGTTGATTTTTCAACGAGACGATATTGATTTTTGAGAGGGTAATTATAGGGCAGAAAAAGGCTCACTTTAAACTATTAAACTATATGCTTCGTTCGAGTTCATTCCCGTTAACCTTTACCATTCGCTTTATTCTTAAGATTTCAGGAGACAATACTTTTACAGGTTTATTAAGTATGATATTTCTTATAGAATCGGCTGAAAGGCTATTACCTTGCCGAATATATACTTCCCACATTCCTGAAAGTGGCGCGAAACGAACTGGACACATCCACTCTGCTTCTTGATAGTGCATCAAAGCCTCTTCGTATCTGTGTCTTTGAAAGCATATATCCCCTCTCAGTAGGCTGAGATCGTATGAACTTATCTCCTTTCCGCATTCCTCTGCCAAATTATACGCTTGCATAAACTTCATGGCATAAAAACTTTCTATCGCATAGTCATAGAGGAAGTCTGGAGAATGATAAAGTTTTGGATATAACTCTTTATAATATTTCATCATGGCTTTAGGATGTCCGCTCTTGGATAGATGGGAGATACACCCCCAACGCCGTAAATAATAGTCGTTATAAGCGAAAAGTACAAGAAAAAGGATGCAAAATACAAGACGAGAAACAGAGGATAGCGGGATATTGCTAAACAACCTCACCCAGTTTCCAACAATAACACACCATGCCAAAGGATAACAAAGTGGATAGCAAAACATGGAGAACACAAAAACGGCCATCAAGGCGTATCGCCATAGGGAATTACTGACCTTTGAATAACAAAACAGAGGCGTTACCACTACTATAAATAATAGTATGCTCGCAATAATACCCCAATTTACAGCTACATAGAGAAACTCATTTAATGGATGACGGACTTCATCGGCAAGCATGGAATATGTAGAATCGGGATGGCTTTTAAAATATTCGGCTTGCTTCTTCATGTAGATTTTTCGGAATCCATGTTTCCCATACCCAGTCAAAGGATGCTCCTTGACCAACTCTATCGTATTACCCAGAATAAACCATCGCCCTCGGGAAGATTCTGTCTTCATGCCAAAGATGGATAAAAATAGTAAGACTACAACAAAGAATATTATAACAAATACTCTTTGATACAAGCGACGATAAGGCAGGCAATAGAGCAGCAAGAAAAGCATTAAACACAAATAAGCTGTCCGACATTGTATCAGGATTAATGTAATTATCACTATACCTTCCACTGCCCATACAGCACTTCGTAGTACCCTCCTTTTAGATAGATGTGCCTGATGCACAAATGGCAACAACAGGCACAGGTGCAGTGCGCGTACAGAATTATTTTCAAAGGGAGAATAAATACAAAGATACACAGCCATAAGACAAGTAGCCCAAGGCAGATATTTCTCGTTCGGTCGTTTGCCAAAGATACAACAAAGCAATACGACCCATACCGTAGCACCCCATTTGGGCTGTATATAAATTTCCGGGTATAAATCTGTTGGAGGAAAGGTACATACAAAAAGGAGCAATAGCCAAATAAATGTATTTATTGCTCGCTTCATTCTCGTCCCGTTAGGATATATCCGTCTGCTGTGATACCCTCTGCACTTATGGAAAGAGTGTTTTTCCGGCAGTTGTTCCAGAAAGTAACTGTGGCGCAGCCGTCTTCATCCAATTGCAGGTTGGGATTCCAGTATAGCGTACGCCGGTAGTCCTGTGGAATATCGGGTAGAGGATGACCGTCGTAGTTCGGTTGGTAGAATTCTGTGCAGACATTGTAGCCTGGGAGCAAAAGGAATCTATCACGATAGGTCACACGCCTTGTTTCATCTGGTATCAGATGAAAATCAACCGTTACCGTAGGTTGATCCGACTGCCTATACCGGCGATCACCTTCCTTTCGAGGAGAATAATCCGTGAAAACATAGAAACTATCAAGATAGCACAACTGGCGATAGTGATAGAGTTTCTTTGAATCCATAAAATGTGTATCATGGGCATAGTCTCGCCTTAGTTCTGTAGTATAGGAACGGCTTTTCACTCCCATCTCGCCAATATAATCGGCAGCTATCGCCAGACCGAGATTTACCGGCCAATAGTAAGTCGGTGGGTGCATCCCAGCATCCACCACATTGTTAAACGCTTCGTAGGCATCCAGTTTGAAGGCCGGTTTTGTACGGTCAAAACTTCTCAATCCACCGCGACGCGTTCGTACGGTGACCTCCTTCATTTCCACAGCATTGTCTCCTGTCCCAGAATATTCCTTCCCCACATCGTCCCGCTCCTTGGTCTGGTAGAAATCATAGGGTTTAACGAAACGAGGATAGGGGAAGTGCAGGCGAACATAGAATTCGGGCAGATTATCCAGTTTGTTCTCATGATCCACAGATATCCAGGGATACTTGTCATGGTGTGCCAGTCCCTTGCGCTTCTTCTTAAAGCGCTTCTTCCACAGGCTACTGTCTGACGCTGCCACATGCATCAGGCTATAGCCCTCGAATTCTGGCAGGGGAATAGTGAACCTACCTCCTTCCGTCATCATCTCACCATACACGATACCGCCTTTCGGTTGGATAAACTCAGTATGTACCAGAACCTCGCGCTTGAGTTCCGACTTCCCTTTCCACTCCTGTTGGTCGTTAATGGTATAGTTTATTTCCTTGTTCCTTCCTTCTTCCGTACTATACTCTCTGTCCTCCTTAGGGGGAAAGGGGTTATAAAGAAAATAGTGGACTTCGCCACTTTTCGTGATAGGGCCCGAACCGCGATGAGATTCCATGTTGATGTACTGTGTCGCAGTTGTTTTACCCCAGCCTAATAAATCTATTCCCGAAGGGTCATAGCGTTCCTTAGGGTAGAAATCCATCCGGTACACTTCCCCCGAGAGGATTCGGTATTTCTCCATGGGTTCCATCACCGTAAAGGGCTGTGTCATTTTCTCCCAACTGTATCGTCGCCAGCCCTGTACCATCAGCAGAAGGTCGAGACGGTTGCGGTGCTCCACATCGTCTTTCTCGAAATAATAACCTGGCTGTTCTACGAATCCCTTTATCTGACTTGAAAGGAGTAGTTCTGTCAGCAGCGTGCCGTCGTCGTTCGTCAGGGCAGAAAGAGCCTTGTCGTGTATGGCAAGCGATATGCTCCCGGAACGGCCTGCCTCTATGCTCATACTTATTTCCTCGTAAGGCTCATACATCTCTTTAATACCCTTAAAGCGGACAGTCTCTGTCGGCAAGGTATGATGACGCACGAATGTTATCCTGTCGGCCCACACCCTGCCGGCTCGGTCGTACACGGTTATCTGGGCAATGCCGTCGGGCAATACACTGAGCGGTATGGATATATGAGATTCCGTAACAACTGTCCTGTATCGTAGGATTCCGTTGGACATGACTGTCATGCCGAGTGAGTCTGCAGACGGAAGCCCCATGGAACGGACATTCAGACATAGGCTGTCCTCATTCTGTTCTACACATAGGATTACACCGTCGTCTTTTTCTTTGGGCAAGTTTACCTTCTCCCTGTTTCCATCACCCCACTCAAACCAAGCCTTATACCTGTTCCTTCTTGCACCATCCAGTGTCACCACCCCCCTTCCGCGATGTACCGTAGGTACTATGGTCACAGTATCTTCTCCCTCTGTCACAACAAGACGGCCGTTGAGGCGTTCTCCGTCTTCGGAACAGGCTTCAAAGGCTATGCGCTGGGGGAAGCCGGCTACCCAGTCGCCACCCTCGGGATAGAAGGACACATTGGTAGTCGGGCGCTCTTCACGGGTGCGATAATAGCGGCGCAGGGGACGCAGTGCCATGTTTTGCGCATAGTCACCAGGAGAGGAGGGTTTCATGTATAGGGGAAACACACGGCTGTAGAGTTTATCGTAGTCACGGAAATATTCCTGCTCCAGTTTTTCGTTGAAGAACCATGTTTTCGTATACCTGCTGTGGTCATGCTCATAACTGCCCCAGTTCAGTTGCCAACGCGTATAGGCCCTTAGTTCATAATATCCGCAGTAGAGGGTGTCTGCAAGACAGAAAGAGCCCCAGGCCTGTCCGTTCTCCAACTTCAATATCTGTCGCTCGATGAGGTACCCGTCGTTGTCCAGCAATTCCATGTAGAGAACACGGCTCAAATCGGACGGGCGACCATCGCTCCGCAACACATAGGCCTTATAGTAGAGGGTGTCACCTTGAAAGTAGCTTGAGTTGTCCATGTGGACGAACACTATCTCCTGAGGCAACAGGCGCGACTGCACATCAAGCCGCTCCGCCCAGTCATGAAGGGTTGAAGGATGGTTCAGCGGATTCTGTCCCCACCCTATTAGACTTGAGATACAGAACAGCAGAAATATGATTCGGCGGAAAGGCATTGGTCTATTGTTATTAGTTCATGCCATCAGGCCACTCTGGTATTCTATTTTCTTCTTGATGCATTTGTGCTGTAACAAAATCATCATAATCATCATAGTATTCAGCGTTTAATGACATACTGCGAAAATAATCGAGAACATGAGCATGATAATAACAATGTATTTGACCATTATTCCCAATTTCGGTCCTAGTTATTATAGCAGTAGAATTATTCTCAAGATTATTTATCATTATATTATTTACTATCACACTTGCACTCGGATTCAATGCATTAAGAAGGCCTCCATTACATGTAATATGGAAACTGAAAGAAGTCACTTCTATCGGATCTTCTATAATTGTGGTATCAAGACTTGCCCATGTCCAATAGGCACATGTATCTGGTTCGTTCCCTTCACCTGTACCTTGCACCTTTCTTCGTGCATTTGTGGTGACATTCTCTGTCTCCATGTCATCTATTACGATGTCATTACTACAACCCATCATAAAGAGGGTCACAAAAGTCATTATACTAATAAAACGCATTCTTTTCATTTTTGTTGTTTTTAAAGTTAGTTATTAATCCTGTTATTTTTGTTTTCCATGAAAAAACTCAAAAGCTTCACACCCAGCAATGACTACATTGTAAAACTTTCCTGAATTCCGCTTTACGGATAGAGTCAAGGGTATGCCATTATGTTCGCAGTCAGCCACCAATTCCTCAAACTGTTCAGGCGTACTATGTTCATCCAATGGGTCATAGTGAATCATTAGTGGAATGTCTTTCAGTTTGGCAAGCTGACTTTTTGCCGTATATTGTTTCGACCACGACAAAGCATAGTTCACTTTATAAACAGGTGCATACAGGGCAATGGCAGCAAATAGTTTCGGATTGGCTTCAGCAAACTTCAACGCCCGGTAACCGCCCGTGCAATTGGCCTGCAAATACATCTTGCTCTCATCTATATTGTAATGTGACTTGACATCTTCAATAGCCAGTTTGATTTCCCTTTCTGCCATTGGTGTCAGGTCTTCATTTTTTGGCATTCTCCCTTCTGGCATCATGACTATGAATCGATGATGGTTAGCCAGTCCTTGAACTATATTCAAAGCCCATTGTCGTACCAATTGAGGGGAGGCAAAGAAATGATGATAGTTTTCACAAAATGGGCGAACAATAACAACCAATGGTAACGGCTCATCTTGATGGATGCTATTGGGAGTAACTAATAAATAGTGTTGTATGCTATCATCTATGACAGACCGATAGGATATGAAGTTTACATTAAATTCTGTATCACTTGTACCATAGGTTTCTTCTAAATGTGAGAAGAGATGTTCTAACTGATAGGTTAGCGGGGTAATCTTAAACTGCCACCACCAATCACCCTCATATCGTGTGGGATGGTTAAGAAGGAACTGAAGGCGATAAAGAGCCCCATCTATTTCAGGCAGTCGGGGATGTCCTTTAGGGAGCATCTGACGAAGTCTCTGAAATTTTACCAAGGAATTGTCGTCTTGTCCGCATAATACAGGTTGTCGTACAAGGGTCTTGCCGATTTTCATACTACACATATAAGAGATATCTTCCTCCAGTTCAGGGACATGATAGATAAAAGAGTCCTTTTTTAAGATTATTTCCGATACCATTTTTCCTTGTACATCATTGAATGTAAGTACCACAGGAGATGATAGCACATTCTGATGTGCATTAGTCAGCATTATGTCCTTGGTCTCTGTCGGAATCAAAGGATAGATAATGTTGCAACTTTGTCCTTCCGCATAAAGTTGGGCAATAGAAAGGCTGTCATACAGAGTTGTTTCAAATGACCAGTCTTCTCCCGTAGTGTTCACTTCTGCTTGTAGTGTACTCTTCCCCTTTTTAAGCAGTATGGGGTATATGTTGAGTCCTTGAATATCAATTCTACTTAAGGAGTCTTCATTTAAGAGGAAAGATTGGGGCATCTCACACTTTACTCCCAGATAAAGTTGTACCGTATGTTTTGCCTCTATGGTACAGGATAAATGAACATTTGTAGAAGAATCTATTCCTATTTCTCTTAAGTCCAGTTGATTATATAATGGAATATAGAGACTGTCAAAAGAAGGACTTTTTGTCTTTATATTCCATAAGTTTAATGGAATCTCCAAAGATTCCACATGCTTTGGTATATAGTATGTGGTATCTTTATTCTCATTGTTACATGAGATAAAGATACCTATCATACAAATGATTACTCCGGATGATATAATCCGTAATAATTTCATTACAATTCTATATAGCAGTAGAAAGTGATGTCGCCACTGACTATCTGTAGTTCAAATTCACCCGAGAGTGTACTGGGCAGGACAAGCGTGGTCTGACCGACACTGATGACAGAGGAATAGACAACAGTCTCGTCCTCGTCCAACAACTGTACCGTACAGCCCTCGATGGCACTATCGAACGACAGCGTATTCCCGTCCAGATATACTTCGGGAACAATAATGGGGGACTTGGGAGGTGGAATTTGAATTCCTCCAGGATTTGTTGGTTTAATAATAAAAGGTAGTGTGTTACCTCCATTTTGCGCGAACGCCGTTGCGATGCCCATAATCAAGAGCATTGCAAATGAAATAAATGTCTTTTTTGTCATAGCTTTTTGTATTAAATAATAGAAATTAGATGATGCAAAACTATGACGAGGGAGGCTCTCACAACAAATTTACAAAGACGGATTTT
>JAGCYD010000022.1 GCA_017960985.1 Bacteroidaceae bacterium | reverse complement strand
GATGACTTTGTCCGACTTTGCCGACTTGTCGAAGAAGATAACGGATACATTCGTGCCCGTTGTGGCAAATACATTACTTGGCATCGATACGCAGCCATAAACCCACCGCTCATCCACAATGCGCTGGAGGACGCGTTTCTCAACGCCACTCTTCGCTGTGACGAAGCCTGTTGGAATAACCACAGCGGCCTTGCCTGTAGGCTTCAAGGAGTTCAGGACATGCTGAAGGAAACAGGTGTAGATGGCCATCGAGGGCTTGTTGGGGTTAACCTGCTTAACGGCATTTGGCACTCCTGCCCAAAAACGGATGGAGTCGGATGCCAAGGTGTCGCGATACTCTGGGAAGTCGAGTTTGAAGGGAGGATTGCTGACGATGAAGTCGAACTTCTTCAGCACACCGTTACTCTCCTTGTGCGACGGCTCGGTGAGCGTGTTGCCCTGTACCACATTGGGCAGCGATGCTGACAGATTGTTGAGAATGAGGTTCAGGCGCAGCATCTCACTCGACTTCTCCGATATGTCCTGACTGTAGATGGAACAACGGTCTTCGCCGATTTGGTGTGCCAAAGCCATAAGCAGTGTGCCCGTACCCGCAGAGGGGTCGTAACAGGTGATGCCACGCAGGTTGGCATCCTTACCCACCAACAGGCGAGCCATAACCTGCGCGATGGCGCGAGGGGTATAGTATTCGGCATATTTGCCGCCGCCAGCATTGTTGAAGCCCTTCAGCAAGTATTCAAAGATGCCTGAGAAGAAGTCGTATTTCTCATCAAACACATCCTCGAAGTTGAAGGATGCCACATTGCGCATGAGCGACTTGGCAAACTCGTCGCGTTTCTGGGTGTCGGTAACATAGGTGGTAATCGAACTGAAGATGTTCACCTTGCTCTTGCCCGATGTGGTGACAGAGAATGTCTCGGCATTCAAATTGGCAATGTCGATAAGGGTGGCATCGAGCATGGTGGAAAAGTCGCCCTGTGTCGCGGAGTTGTAGAGATGCGAAAGGGTGTGTTCCGGCTTCATGCGTGGCACGGACGCAGGGAGGTAGCTGAAGAGGTCTTCAACTTCGTCTTCGGTAAAGGTGTCGTATTCGGCATCCCACTTCTCTGCTTTGGAAAGCCGCTCTCCATATACTTGGGCACGCTTTGCCTCGTAGCCGAATTTGTCGTTGAAGAACTTGTAGAGTAACATTTCCGTTACAATTTTGTACTCGCTTCCTGTTCCTGCCAATCCGAATGCGCCTGTCGTACTCTTCAGGGAGTCAATCAGGGCAATGGTGGCTTCTGTTATGTTGATGTTGCTCATGTATTACTGGTGGGTTTAGTATGCGTAGTTATATTGTCCGAGGTATTCGGATGTGATTAAGTTGTTGATGTACTTGCGGTCTTGGAGGTCTGCCTTGATATTCATGCCTATCAGTTCCTTGCTCACGATGGCAAGGATGTCGCGCTTGAAGGCTTCCTCGTTGCTCAAGATGTTGATGTTGAGGAAAAGCATGTTGTCGATGGATAACTTCATTTTAGAAAGATTCTCGGCAATCTCATATTCTTGGGCAGAAATGATGGGACGCTCGCGATGTTGGTTGGTTTCCTCCAATCGCTTGTGAATGCGCACAAATCGTTCGTCGCCCTGATATTTCTTCTTCAGGATGTTGTTGCGATGGTTGATTTCGCGAATCTTCTTCATCACTTCGTCCATGTAGGCAATGCTCTCCTTTGCGTCGGCCGTACTCTGTGGCACGAAACCTTTCTTGCGGAAGTATTCGCGGAACTCATCGGCAAGTACCACAAATTGTTCCTCTTTCTGGTCGAAGTTGGCTTCAAACTCTGCCTGAACTCGTTCGCAACGCTCGCGAATATCGTTAACGATGATGCGCATCTCCTCAGGAAGTCCCTTTTTGAACTCAAACTCCAACTCCGACAGCGCCACATTGATAATGCCCGACACATCGGCCTTGTGTTCCGTGTTTTCAAGCAAGTTGATACGCTCAATACGATGGGTAACCTCTGTTATCAGGGTTGGGATAGCTCCCAATGGCAATTTATTCAACTTTTCAATTGTCTCTTCGTCACCGAAAGAACGCACCTGGTTAATCATCGCTTTTGCTTCTGCCAAGGTATTGCGCAGTTCGTAAAGGCTATCCTTGTTCTCAACCTCGTCAATCTCTTTGCGGAACTCTTCCAGATTGTCAGTCGTAAAGTTGAAGAGGAGGCTCTTCACCTGTTGGATTTTCGCCATCACCTCGTCCTTGTCAACCATAACGATTTCGCCAATGGGATTTTCTTGTGGCGCATCTTCGTCGGAGGTGCGGTTTAACTCTCGCAGATATCTGTCATTTGTTGCATCGAAATTCTCTTTGATGTTTACAAAGTCAACCACATAGCCGTATCTGAAATCCTTGTATGGGCGGTTGACACGCGTCAAAGCCTGCAACAGGTCGTGTCCGTCAAGCGAGCGTCCGAGATATAGTTTCTTCAAACGGGGAGCATCGAAGCCTGTGAGCAACATTTTGTTGACAATCAGCACATCCACATTCATCAGTTTCTTGAAACCGTCGATGTATTCCTTGCGCTCCAACTTGTCGCCCTCGTCGTGCAGAATGAGTGATGCGGTCAGCGGTTTATAGCTATAAGGAGCAACCATTGGCTCTGCTGCCAACAGCATCTGCGCCTCTTGTTGCATCGACACCGTCTGGGCGTGTTGGAAGCGTTCCTGCCACAAACGGTATAGTTCGCGGGCTTGCGGATTGGTCTTGCATACAATCATCGCCCCGACAGAATCATCTGCCTGTTCTGTGCGGAAACGGCGGAAGTCGGTAATAATATAGTCCAACAAGGCGTTGAGATAGCTTTCATGCTCGATGATTTTATCGCGGTCGATGTCGCTCTTCTTTACTTCCACACCACCAGCCAGTTTGTCAAGGATGCTTTCTATCTTCTCTTTATAGATTGTCTCGACAGGCTCGCGCATCAGTTTGCGTGTGTAGCCGTCGGCAATGGATTTGTCGTAGTAATAGGTGTGGATATACTTGCCAAAGACTCGCCACGATTCGCGCTCTTCTTTCAGAAGCGGCGTGCCAGTAAGGGCAATCTTAACGGCATCCTTGTCCGCCTCCAACAGATTTGCCAAGAAACTGCCCTGTGGGTTATAACCACGATGGGCTTCGTCGATGAAGAAGATTCGCTGCAAACGAGTGTTGTAATTGCCGTCAATCTTTACCTTCTGTCTGTCTTCCTTGAATTTTTGAATGTTGACCACCATGATTTCCAGTTTGCCATCGCTGTTCACGGTGATGGAAGTGTTGCTGATGTCCTGCATCAGTTCGTCACGACTCTTGGCATTGCGCACGACAAGACCACGCGCGGCAAACTCGTCTGTTGCCTGTTCCATCAAGTCTATGCGGTCAACGATGAAATAGAACTTGGCGACGGTGTTTTTCTTGGCAAAATAATCCGTCAGGCTTTTCACGGAATAATATGCCAAAGCAGTCTTTCCACTTCCTTGCGTGTGCCAGATGATGCCGCTTTTCACTCCATTGTCTAAAGTCTTACGGATAGCATAGGAAGCGAACAACTGCTGATAACGCATGATGTGCTTTTGCAACTCCGTTCCCTGAGTGCCATCTTCCAAGTCTATCTTCTTTTCGACGTATGCAATGCCATAACGCAAGAGGTAGAGAAATCTCTCTTTGCAAAGCAAGGATGTTAGAATACGGTTGGTTGGGGTATCGACTTCCTTGTTTGTGCGATATTCATCAAGGTTCTTTATGACTACGCAGTTGCGATGCCGTAGGACCCTGTTCTCCACATCTTCTGTCACATCCTTATAAGCATAGCCCGCTACGAGTTGCTTGTCTTCCTCCCTGAATACATTGAAGAAAGCCTTCTTTTTTGCTGCGCAGCAATAAAATGCGCCTTGAATGGGAACGCGATTGTCATTATCGTACTCCTGATTGTTGGAGAATATCATCAGTTGCGTCAGGTTAAAGAAACGGCGGAAACAGTTTCTGCTCATACGCTTGTTGATACGCTCCCTTTCAGCCAATATTCCTTCATGGTTGTTGGGCTTCTTCACTTCGATGAAAGCCAGAGGCAAACCGTTGACAAAACAGGTGATGTCGGGGCGGAAGTTGTCGTCTGTTTCTTTATTTTCACATGGTAACTCTGTGGTTACATGCCATACATTGTTGTCGGGATTTTCAAAGTCAATCAACTTGATTCCGCTATTTGCGGAAAGCAACTGGTAGAACTCTCGCCCCAAGTCATCATTGTTGGTAATGTTAACGATATGGGAAAGTAGGGTAGACACCTCTTCGCTTGACACTCCAGGGTTAAGCCTCTTGACCGAATCAAAAAACACATCAAATAAAATGTTGGTTTGTGTGTCAATGGCTTTGATATCGTCAAGATAGGTGTATCCCAGTTTGCACAAATGAAGTGCTGCAGGAACTTGGACGCGGGTGTTTTCGTTGAATTTTGACATATCTTATTTTCTTGTTTTTCATGCGTTATGGTGTCAAAGATACGATTAAGTGAGGGAAATACCAAACTTGTTTGAGTATTTTCGAGCGGAAGTATCTAAGACGAAGTCAAATATACAAAAAAATACGCAAGCGGGCTATGCTTGCATATTTTTTTGTGTGGAGAGTGGAGGGGGGAGAGAGAAACGGGAAGTTTTTTGGCCATTTCATAAAATTGTTATATCTTTGGTCTTAGATTAAGTATAACAGATGAAGAAATATATCATAGACTTGCGGGTGACAGGCACGGAGCGCGTTGGGGCGCAGTGTGTGTTGCTGCGAATGGAGCCCGTAGAAGGGGCGTTGCCTGAGATGGCGCCGGGACAGTTTGTACAGTTGAGGGTGGATGCCCAGGGGGTGTTCCTGCGCCGCCCGATCAGTATTCACGATGTGAGAGGAAACGAGATTGATTTCCTCGTGCAGGTGGTTGGCGAGGGCACGCAATGGCTGGCTTCGCTGACGGTGGGCGACACGGTGAATGCGGTTCTTCCGTTAGGAAAGGGCTTCTCTACCCACCACCCCCAACCTACTACCCCCTTACTCGTTGGCGGCGGCGTGGGCGTGGCTCCGTTGCTGTATCTGGGGCGTGTGCTGAAAGAGAAGGGGATTCGACCGACTTTCCTGCTGGGGGCACGAACAAAGGACTTGTTGCTCCGCTTGGATGCTTTCCGCGAGGTGGGTGAGGTACTGGTGACGACAGAGGATGGCAGCATGGGCGAAAAGGGATTCGTGACGCAGCATAGCGTGTTTAATAGTACTACCCCCTCACTCATTCAATGCTGTGGCCCGACGCCGATGATGAAGGCGGTGGCGAAGTTGGCACGCGAGAGGGGTATCGACTGCGAGGTGTCGCTGGAGAACCGGATGGCGTGTGGCATGGGGGCTTGCCTGTGTTGTGTGACGGAAACGACGGAGGGACACAAGTGTGTGTGTACCGAAGGACCGGTGTTTGATGCAAGTGAGTTGTTAATGGCTAAAGGCTAATGAAGATGGTGGATTTGAATGTTAAGATAGGACAACTGGAGTTGCGCAACCCAGTGATGACGGCGAGTGGAACTGTTGGCTATGGGCTGGAGTTTCAGGATTTTGTGGACTTGAGCCGACTGGGTGGTATCGTGGTGAAGGGTACAACGCTGAAGCCACGGGAGGGTAACCCCTATCCGCGTATGGCGGAGACGGCAAGCGGTATGCTGAACTGCGTGGGCTTGCAGAACAAGGGGGTGGACTACTTCTGCGAACATATCTATCCGACGGTGAAGGATTTGCAGACGAATGTGGTGGTGAATGTGAGTGGCTCGTCGATTGAGGACTATGTGGAGTGTGCCCGAAGAATTGGCGAACTGGAGAGGATTCCTGCCATCGAACTGAATATTTCGTGCCCGAATGTGCGTCAGGGGGGTATGGCCTTTGGCGTGACTTGTGAGGGCGCGGCGGCTGTGACAAAGGCCGGAAGGGCGGCTTATGGAAAGACGCTGATTGTGAAACTGTCGCCGAATGTGACGGATATTGCCGAGATTGCCCGTGCCGTAGAGGCGGAGGGGGCGGATGCGGTGTCGCTGATTAATACGCTGATGGGTATGGCTATCGATGCGGAGCGCCGCAGGAAGGTGTTGTCCATCGGTACGGGGGGACTGAGTGGTCCTGCCGTGAAGCCTGTGGCCTTGCGTATGGTGTATCAGGTGGCAAAGGCTGTCGGGATTCCCGTGGTGGGTCTGGGCGGCATCATGACGGCAACGGATGCCGTGGAGTTCCTGCTGGCAGGGGCTTCGGCCGTGGAGATTGGTACGGCGAACTTTATCGACCCGAGCGTGACGGTGAAGGTGGTAGAGGGCATCGAGGCTTATCTGGAACGGCATGGCTTCTCTTCTGTCCGCGAGATTATCGGCGCGCTGGAGGATTAATATACCTTGAAGAAATAATACGATGAAAACACATCTGACGAAATGTTTGTTGGCGCTGGCGTTTGCCTTGCTGCCTGTGACGAGTGTGTTGGCCGAGGCTGACCCTAACTTTTTGATTTTCCTGTGCTTTGGGCAGTCGAACATGGAGGGCGCTGCCAAGATTGAGCCGCAGGACAAGGAGAACATTAGTCCCCGATACCTGATGATGGCTGCCGTTGACGATGCGAGCCGAGATCGCCGTATGGGCGAGTGGTACCCGGCTGTGCCGCCACTTTGCAGGGCGAATACGGGGCTGACTCCCGTAGATTATTTCGGGCGGACGCTGGTGGCTTCGTTGCCGGAGAATTTCCGCGTGGGTGTCATCAATGTGGCTGTGGGCGGTATCCGTATCGAGGGTTTCATGCCCGAGGAATTGCCGGAATACATAAAGACGGTTCCCGACTGGATGAGGAATATGTTGCGCTCCTACGACGATAATCCTTATCAGCGCCTGGTGGAACTGGGACGGAAGGCTCAGCAGCAGGGTGTTATCCGTGGCGTGCTGATGCATCAGGGGGAGTCGAACACGGGCGACCCCGAGTGGGCGAACAAGGTGAAGAAGGTTTACGACCGGCTGTTGGCCGACCTGAATATGGAGCCCGAGTCTGTGCCTTTGTTGGCTGGCGAGGTGGTGCAGGCCGACGGTAAGGGGCAGTGTGTGGCGATGAACAAGCAAATCGACTTGTTGCCACAGACTTTGCGCACGGCTGCGGTTATCCCATCGGACGGTTGTACGAACGGACCTGATATGATACACTTCGATGCCAAGGGCTACCGCGAACTGGGTTGCCGATATGGCGAAAAGATGGCTCAGTTGCTGGGCTATCAGCCTGTTCGTCCGAAACTGGAGGACAGTGCCTTTGTTGTTCCAGCCGATGCGTTTATTGCCGAAACTACGATTCCGGGTAATGAATATCCGAAGGTTGACAGCGAGCGCAGGGCTTACTTTCGCATCTTTGCCCCGACGGCACAGAAGGTGCAGGTGGACATTGGCGGCAGGACTTATGACATGCAGCGCGATGAAAAGGGTTTCTGGACGGGGCGTACCGAACCACAGGTGGTGGGCTTCCACTACTATTTCCTGAAGATTGACGGGGTGTCGGTGGTTGACCCTGCTACGGAGACTTTCTTTGGCTGTTGCCGTCAGTCGGGTGGTATCGAGATTCCCGAAGGTCCGGAGGGCGACTATTATCGTCCGCAGGCGGGTGTACCTCACGGACAGGTGCGCAGCATCTACTACTACGCAAAATCGACAGCGGAATGGCGCCATGCCATGGTCTATACGCCTGCCGAATACGAAAAGGGGAAGAAGCGCTATCCCGTGCTTTACCTGCAACACGGTATGGGCGAGGACGAGACGGGATGGAGTCATCAGGGACACATGCAGCACATCATGGACAACCTGATTGCCAAGGGCGAGGCTGTGCCGATGATTGTGGTTATGGAGAGTGGCGATGTGAAGGCTCCCTTCCGCGGGGGTGACAACCGTGCGGGACGCTCGGCATACGGAGCGACTTTCTACAAGGTGATGATGCAGGACCTGATTCCCTATATCGACGGCCATTTCCGCACGCTGACTGACCGCGATCATCGCGCTATGGCGGGACTTTCGTGGGGCGGACACCAGACTTTCGACTTGGTGCTGTCGCACATGGATACTTTCTCGTATATGGGTGGCTTCAGCGGGGCTATCTTTGGGCTTGACCTCGAAAAGAGTTATGACGGTATCTTCCTGCGCTCGGACGAGTTCAACCGCAAGATTCATTGCTTATTCCTGAGTTGCGGGTCGGAGGAGAACTTCGGCACGGGTGCCCTTGTGGATACGCTTCGTGGGGCAGGGATAAAGGTGGAATACTATGTTTCGCCCGGCACGCACCACGAATGGCTGACCTGGCGGCGCAGCCTGCATGAGTTCATTCCTTATCTGTTTAAGAAAAAGTAGGAATCAGCGGGAAAAGGCTTTTGCCGTACGGTATTCCGAGGGTAGGTAGCCGAACATCTTCTTAAAATTTGAAGAAAAAGCACGATGTGTGCCGAAACCTACATGTTCGCCTATCTCTGTGATGGGCAGATTGGTTTCGGAAAGAAGTTGTGCGGCGCGTTTCAGACGCACATTGCGGATGAAGTCGGCTGGCGAAATGCCCAACATCGTGCGTAGCTTTTCGTAGAGCAACGAGCGGCTCATGCAGACATCCTGAGCCAGTTGGTCCACTCCGTATTCGGGGTCTGCGATGTGAGTCTCAATGGCGCGGAGAATCTGGTCGGCAAGTTCTTCTTCCTTACTGTTTATACCTATCTGTGTGGGGTCGATGGAGGTATTCTCGGCAAACTTATGACGGGCTTCCTCGCGTAGTTCGAAGAGGCGATTCACGCGCTCGTCGTTCTCGCGTTCCAGTTTCGCTTTTTTCCTTTTCAGGTATAGCCCTAATATACCCATTACTCCTATTACTCCCAGAATGGCGTAGCCCATCTTGGCCCACCAAGTGAGCCACCAAGGAGGACGGATTCTGAAAGCAACGGACATCGTTTCACCCCATTTCTCGTCATCCCCACAGGTTTGTGCCTCGAAGCGGTAGCGTCCAGGAGACAAAGCACGATAGTCTACGCGGCATAGGTCGCCGTCTGTTGAGTTCTGCCAATTTTTCTCCATCGGTAGTAGGCGGTAGCGATAGTGCGTGTGTGAGGGTGACGCATAGTTCAGGGCGGAAAATTGTAGGGATAGGGTGTTTTGGTCGTGAGGTAGGGTGAGGGATTGGGAAACGCCTGAGGCATAAGGAATACTCTCGCCGTTTACGGTCATGTCCGTAAGCACAACGGGCAGTTGGAGGGAGGAACGGCACAGCCATTCGGGACGGAAGACTAGGGCTCCGTTGGTGTGGATGAAAACCAGTTGCCCGTCTGTAGTTAGCCCCGCGGCGCGCTCCGTCATCATGGTGGCTGGGATGCCGTCGTTGGGAGTGTAGTTCTTTACAAGGGGAGCCCCACCCTGAGACGAGAGGATAGAGGAGGGTGTAATGCACGAAATACCGCATGAGGTTCCTACCCACATCTGTCCCTGATTATCAATAACGAGGCTGAGGATACAAGTGGTGGCAAGGCCTTTCACATATATTCAATCTCAGAACATTCCGTTTTGTGTACCTACCCATAGATGGCTATCGCAATCGACAGCCATACAATTGTATTTGTCGGAATATTGCTCAATCTCATCGGCATAGGGGAAGGGCGAAAGCGTGTTCTTTCTGGTGTTGAGCAGAAATGCACCATTCTGACTATATACGGCTATCCAAGAACTATCTATAGGGCATGCTCCGACAAAGTAGCGATAAAGGTTCAGTTGGGGCAATTGCTCGTTGAGCGAAGCGTATGTATGAGTTGAAACTTCATAATATCCTAACTGGTTCAGGCTCCTACATACTAGATACTTATCTCCTGTTACGGATTGCTGCCAAAGATAGCCGTCAATATGAGGCTGATTCTTCTCAATCAAGGCAAAGCCTTCGTCTCTCGTTAGCCGTCGGGGCATCTGTTGTAACGGGGGGAGGTAGAGGATGCCGTCACGCCAGGTTCCTACCCAGACTCCACCTTGGCGGTCGCGCGTGGAAACGGTGCCATTTTTGCCGAAGCCCAGAGAGTCGGCACATTGTTCAGTACCCGTCTCGCCACATACGAACTGATGTAGGGTGAGGTTGTTCAGGCGTTTTTCGATATCGTATCGGAATGTTCGGGTTCGGGAATCAAATAGATAGATACGGTAGAAATCGCGCAACCACAACAGGGAGTCGCCTTGCCACAAGTGGCCGTAGCTTGTTCCATAATGGCGGAGCCGATAGGTTTGTCGGCGGTCGCAAGGAATGCTGACGAATGTCTGCCCGTTTGAGAGGCAGAAGACTCCTTCGCAGTTTATCAGCATTTGACCATTGGGCAGTTCTATAATCTGCTGAACCTCACTTGTCGGCAGACCGTCGGCTACCGTCCAGTGTCGGATATCTGTTTGTCCCCATACGACTAAAGGGATAAATCCGAAAAGGAGGCTTGAAAGGATGTGCTTCATGTCGCAAAGTTACACAAAAAAGAAAGAATACCTAAATTTACATGATGTTTTCCGCCTGTCGGGTATATTGGTGGAGTTCTGACAAAAGGAGGCCTGCCTTTTTCGTCCAGAAAAACGATGTTGAGGGTGTGCGAAATGTACATTTTATCGGGAAAACAAATTCGGCACCCGATTTTGGACAAATGAAACTTTTGCATCTTATGCACATTCTATATATTTGCAAACAGAGAACTCGATAGTTACACACTTATGAAGAAGAAAATCTTTGCATTCCTTATGTTGCTCGGTACTGTAGGAGTACAAGCACAGGAGTACTACACCGACCGAGGATTCATTCACCCGGGCGGACTACACACGCAGGCCGACTTCGACCGTGTGAAGCAACAAATAGTTGACGGCAACGAGAAAGTGACCCAGGCTTACAATATCCTAGTGCAGTCGGAATACAGCCAATCTTCCGTTCAGACCTATCCTGTGGAGACAATCGTGCGTGGCGGAGGCGTGGGCGAGAACTATATGAATGCATGTCGTGGAGCCGCTATGGCCTATCAGAACGCACTACGCTGGAAGATAGATGGGACAAAGGCTAACGCTAATGCGGCCGTTAGAGTTCTTATGGCGTGGGCTAATACGACGAAGTATATCGGTGGTGACAGTAATTATGCGTTGGCGGCTGGATTATATGGTTATCAGTTTGCTCAGGCGGCAGAACTGATGCGCGACTATGAGGGGTGGAGCAGAGAGGACTTCCGTCAGTTCCAACAATGGATGCTTTCGGTGTGGTATCCCTCGGCACTCGGCTTCCTGCGTGGTAGAAACGGCACATGGGAGAATAGCGGTAAGTGGTGGCAGGCTCCAGGACATTACTGGAGTAACTGGGGATTGTGCAATGCGATGTGTGTCATCAGTATCGGTATCCTGTGCGACGATGTCTTTATTTATAATCAAGGTATGTCCTACTTCAAGTATGACCAATGTGGCACTTTCACCAATCCACGCACTGAAGTTCCCATAAAGAATGACGGATTGACGGAATTTCTTGGAAATCTGGTTGTTACTATGGCGGAATCTGACTTGGAGACTGGGGCTTACGGACAATTGGGACAGATGAACGAAAGCGGTCGGGATACGGGTCATTCGGCTATGGCGCTCGGGTTGGCTGTGGATATCGCCAAAGTGGGATGGAATCAGGGCGACGACCTCTTTGCCTATATGAATCATCGTTTGGCAGCTGGTATTGAATATGTGGCAGCACAAACACAGAGTGTGGAGAATCTGCCTTGGACGGACTATATTTATGCAACCAACGGATATTATTATACAGATTCGCGTGCCTGGGTGATGACGGGGCCTGCACTTGGAGCACAGATGCGTCCCTATTGGGGAACGGTTATTGGTATTTATGAGGGTGTGAAGGGAGTCAGGATGCCTTTCTCCGAAGTCTCCTATACCAATATGGGTATTGATGGCGGCGGTGCAGGCTCTACCAGCGGTGGTTACGACCATCTGGGTTTCTCGGTATTGATGAATACACGCGATGTGCAGCTTTGTCCGCCCAATCAGGTCGCTACGGAACTCACTCCTAAGATGGAGTATAGCGGTACGCTCACAGCGAACCTTATTCCCAGTCTTTCGCAAGAACAATCGCGTGGGTTGGTGAGTGGTAAGATTATCAGTCACAACGAATTGGGAGGATTGGTAAATACTTTCACCGTGAATACCAATACGGCTGTACCTACAGGACAGACACTCAAATTGATGCCTCAGTTACCTGATGGGGAGGAAGATACGGGCGAATGGCTTTGGAACACAGGGGAAACTGCTCGCGAGATCACCATATCGACGGACAAGAGCTACATCTATCGTGTGACCTATACGAACCAGAACGGCGTACAGAGTCAGCTCTGTTTCCCGATTGCCGTTCAGGGAGATTGCCGTGCTGCCCAGCTTACGCCCACCATTACTATAGATGATGAATCGGTGAACGATACCGTTGCCCGTATTCTTTATGGCAAGACGGCTACGCTGAGAGCCACCCCTTCTTTTGGTTGGGGCACATTCAGTTGGTCGGGTAGTCAGACGACGGAGGAGATAACGACCTCGACCTTAAATAAGACTACTGAATATACCGTAAATTATACAAACCAAGGAGGGATAGTCTCTTCGCTCAACTTTCGCCTCAATGTATTAGCTGCTCAACCTTATGCGGTCGTCGATTCGGAAGAGCAGGAACTGGTTGAAGAGGAGGCTTTCGTGGTCAATGACAAGTTTCTGGCTATACAGTCATCGCTGGTGGTGAATGCAGGGAGTGAGGTGAAGTTGGGACTGACGCTACCCAGTGCGGTGAGGCCCGCAAATGTGACTTGGAGTAATGGTGAAACGGGAGAAAGCGTGACGTTGAGCAATGTTCAACAAAGCCAGACCTATACGGCGAGCTTTAAGTTGTATCGGGAAGATGTAGAAGTTTCTTTCACTATCTATGTATGTGCTGATAGGGCTGCCGATATCCTTCCGGGTCAGTACCTATTGCGTCATGTTTCCAGTAATACCTATTTGACCGCTCACGGAAAGAGCCAGTTGGTGACATTCGAGGAGCGTGATGATACCGATGAGGCGCAGAAGTGGCAGATAGGCTGTGATGCGACTGGGCAATATGCCTTAATCAGTTTGGCTACGACGGACAATCTGCATCTCAACGCTCAGGCTAAAACGATAGCTCGAAGTATCTATTGCTTCTACTTCGATCAGGCTGTGGGTTTTGATAATGTGGCTTTGCGTACGGGTACGGGTTCATCACGCAAGTACTGGGGTGTAAAGGAGGACGGCGGCGTGGATAACGATGCGTCGGCGACGCTTATGTCATTTCCTTTTCAACTCATATCGTTGGACAATACGGGTATAGAATCTATTTATCATCCATATTCCATACAGCATGATGATGGTGTAGTGTATGACTTGAGTGGACGATGCATAGTGAAACCCACACGCGGCCTATATGTAATAGGTAATAAGAAGTTCTTGTTACGATGAAAAGGGGAGTGCTCTTTTTTCTATTGCTGACAACCTTGTCCATTGGTGCGCAAGATACTTACCAGATGGTTGGACCTTACGAAATTGTGGCTCGTGATGGTCAGTATGCCTATACGAAGGGAGGTAGTGAGCGCGATATGAAGATGGCACTTATTTTTGCCGAAGCCAGGTACGACAAAAAGGCAAAAGTCATCATCGACGCATATGCTCGGACGCTACAAGGATTCGACGGGCACGATGCTCCGCTCTGTTGTATTCAGGCCTATTGGTTGGTGAAGGCTATGACCATATTGAAGGACAAACAATCCGAGGAATGGAAAGTAATGGTGCGTCGTGCAATCTTGCCCACGATAGATAAGTTCGAGGCTGATAGTCCGTATGCAAACGGCAATTGGGGAGCCATTATCAATCGTTGCCGTATGGCCTGTGCCATATATCTCAACGATTCTGTCCTCTATCGCAAGTCTGTCGATTATTTCCTATACGCCAATGATAACGGCTCACTTCCCAAATATATTAGCGGAACTGGGCAATGCCAAGAAACAGGGCGTGATCAGGCGCATGCCCAGTTAGGCCTCGGAGTGATGTGTGATATTTGTGAGATGGCGTGGAGCCAAGGCGATGACCTCTGGGGCGCGCTCGACAATCGATTGATGAAGGGTATAGAATATTCCGCTCGTTATAATCTTGGCTATGATGTACCTTTTGAAACATGGAAGGATTGTACAGGACTCTATTGCGACTGGACAGAACCAGGAAGTATGGGGCGTGGACGAATTCGTGATATTTATCACTTGGCTTACAATCACTATGTAGGGAGGAAAGGATTGAAAATGCCCTATACGAGAAAGATAAAGGCGCTGGCGCAGAAGGCAGAGAGACGGGGAGAGGTGAAGGAAAGCGCAGAGTGTCGTGAGTTTCGTGTACAGGGAGTTACAGAGGGAGTACGACTACATCAAGTTTTCACCTATACGGCTCCTGAGGGCGCACCGCTGAAACAGGATTATGATGTGTTTGTCCGTCCGTTAAGTACCGATACTTGGACGAAAATAGACACCTATATGGCAAAAGTCAATGCACCTGTTGGTAATAATAAACACGCGATTAGCGAGATAAGTTACGCTGTGTTTGATTTTACGGGGGATGTCTTTGTGCGCGTGGTTTGCAAGAATAAGAAGTATAAGAGTGTAAAGATAAGGCCTGACTATCGTGGCATTATTGCCAATGTGCAGAACGATTCCGTTGTACAGTTCCTACTCTTTCAACCTGAGAATGTGAGTGTGGAGTTCGATAGTGATATCACAAATAACCTACTGCTTTTTACCTCAAAGCCTCCTGTTGCGAAGGACGAAGCCGAGCGTGAAGCCAAAACACAGGGGAGAAGTTTTGTCTATTATGGTCCGGGTCTGTATAATAAGGACGATATCATTCGTGTACCTTCAAATACAACAATATATCTTGATGGTGGTAGTTACTTTATGGGCACATTTGCTATTGAGGATGTCCATGATGTGAGCATATTAGGGCGTGGTATTGCCCGTCCGGAAAGTGGCTACGAGGGAGCCCACATTTATCACTCGCGGAATGTCCTCATCGACGGGCTTATTTGTTGTACCTGTCCTATCGGAGAGTCGCAAAATGTTACGCTTCACGATATACGAAGTATCTCCTATCCGAGTTGGGGCGATGGTCTCAATGTATTCGGAGGTAGTTCTAATATTCTCTATGAACGTGTATTTTGTCGTAACTCCGACGATTGCACTACGGCCTATGCCACACGAAAAGGCTTTTCGGGCAATTGCTGTAATGTCACTATGCGTAACTCAACATTATGGGCCGATGTGGCACATCCCATCTTTATCGGTCTTCACGGAAACTCGGAACGCAGTGATACGATAGAGAATCTGTGCTATGAGAACATAGATATTCTATGTCAAAGCGAGCAACAAGTCGATTATCAAGGTTGTTTGGCCATCAATTGCGGCGATAATAACTTGGTGCGTAATGTAGTGTTTGATAATATTCGTATCGAACAGATTCATCAAGGTTCATTACTACAGGTGAAGGTAGGCTATAACCAGAAGTATTGTTCTGCCCCAGGACGCGATGTGGAGAATATAACATTCCGCAACATTCGATATTATGGCAATCAACCTTATATGTCTGTTATTAC
The DNA here is from genome assembly GCA_017960985.1 of Bacteroidaceae bacterium. Lineage (GTDB taxonomy): Bacteria > Bacteroidota > Bacteroidia > Bacteroidales > Bacteroidaceae > Physcousia. The sequence continues at coordinate 7,966 of JAGCYD010000022.1, read as the reverse complement.
TGGGTATAATGAGAACCGTTGCGTACGCAACATTTGCTTCGAAGGGTTAAAGATAAATGGACAACTCATACATGATAATATGTCAAGTAAGCTTCCTTGGCATCAAACGACTGACTATGTACCAATCTTTGTCGGCAATCATGTGGCGAATGTTATATTCAGGCCCTTTTAAATAGAAAGCAGAGGCATTTATTAAATGCCTCTGCTTTCTATTTTTAGGTATGTTCTCTTTATTCTGCTTTGTAACCAGCAATGCGGGCCATCGCTGGAGCAATCTCGATGTTGTCGATGCGTCCCTGGAAGACTTCGGTACCCGGGCCGATGGCATAGACGGGTACATAGCCGTTGCTGTGTCCGCCGCTTGCCCAACTGATGAGGGCGACTTCGCTCAGGATACGCTTGCAGGTCTCGCAGAGGTCGTAGATGCGGTCGTTTACCTTCTTGCTGTCGGCATCGGCAATGGCTTTCTCGATGGCTTCCCAACGGCGGTCGATGCGTTCCTTCTGCTTGTCGGAGAGCGTGATGCCGCCACCTAAACCGAGAATGGTCTGCAGTTGCTTATCGACTTCGGCGCGTGTGAAGCGCTTGGGGTTCTTCTTGTACTGCTGCTGCAACAGGCGTACGGTTTCCTCGATACTGCGTGTCTGATACTTCAGCAGGTCGGTATGGAGTTCGTAGGGGCCGCAACCCATAACCAGACCACCGGTCTCGTGGTCGGCAGAGATGACGATGATGGTTTCGTCGGGGTGCTGCTGGTAGAACTCGTAGGCTACCTTTACGGCTTTGTCGAGGTCGAGCACTTCGTTGATGGCGTTGCCAATGTCGTTGCGGTGGCAGGCATAGTCAATCATACCGCCCTCGATCTGGAAGAAGAAACCGTCGGTCTGTTTGCTGGACAGGAAGTTGATGCCTGCACGAACGATTTGTTCCAGCGTCAGGTCGTTTTTGTCCTGGTCGAGCGCATAGGGCAGGTGGTCGCTGCCCAGTTTCTCGTTCTTCTCGTCGCTTTGGATGAGGATGAGTTTGTCGGCATTCCGTCCACGCTTCTGGTATTCCTTATAGCCTCCCGTCAGGATGGTGTAGCCTGCGGCCTTGGCCTGTTCGCGCAGGGTAGGTTCGCCGTCCTTCGTGTTGGGACGATGGAAGTCGGCACCGGCAAAGAAGTCGAAACCGCTCTTGCACAAGTCTTGTCCAATCTCGTAGTACATGTTGCGATGAGGTTGGTGGGCATAGAACGATGCTGGCGTGGCGTGGGTGATGGCCACGGTGGTGGCGATACCTACGGCCTTGCCCGACTGTTTTGCCCAGGCGGCAATGCTTGTGCAGGGTGTCTCGAGGTCCTCGAGCATACCGATGGCGCCGTTCTTAGTCTTATGACCGCTGGCCAATGCCGTACCTCCGGCTGCGGAATCCGTCACGCCGTTGGTGGCGGAATAGGTGTTGACCATTCCCACTACGGGGAATTCCGACATCAGGATGGGCTCAATGCCGATGCGGCCCTTGAGGGCTGCCAGATAGGTTTCCGTGACATTGATTTGGTTGACGCCCATACCGTCGCCAATGAAGTAGAATACATATTTCACTTGTCCCTCGGCCATAGCGAAGAGGGCAAACAGGGTGGCTACAAAGAGCGAAAAGAAGCGTCTTATCATGGGATATTGTTTAATGTTTAACGGTTAATGTTTAATGTTATTTAAGTATAGCATCGGCCAGCGCCTCGAACTGGGGCAGGTCGGTGGGTTTCATGCGGCTGCGGATGGTAACTACGGGGGCGACAATCTCGCATTCCTTCATGGCAGAAATCATCTCCGTCATTACCTTGCCTGCGCTGGGTGCCCAAGAGCCGTTCTCGACGAGGGCAAAGCGGCGGCGCTGGTAGTTCTTAATCTGCAGATGCCACAGGAAATCGTGCATCGGCGGGAAGAGTCCTGCATCGTAGGATGCTGCCAGTAGCACGAGGGCAGGGTAGCGGAAGGCATCTTCGATGGCCTCTGCCTGGTCGTCGCGAGTCAGGTCGGCAAGGGCAACTTTGGGACAGCCTTTCTGCTGGAGTATCTCTGCCATCTTGAGGGCTGCCTCCTTCGTTCCTCCGTGGATGCTGGCGTATGCCACCAGTACGCCCTCGCTTTCGGGTTCGTACTTGCTCCAAGTATCATAGAGGCGGATGGCTTCGGATAGGTCGTTGCCCGTGAGCACAGGGCCATGCAGGGGTGCGATGGTACGGATGTCGAGTGAGGCGGCCTTTTTCAGCACGGCCTGTACTTGCTGTCCGTATTTGCCCACGATGTTGAAATAGTAGCGGCGTGCCTCGCAACTCCAGTCGGCCAGCGTGCCGTCGGGGTTGTACTGCTCATGGCAGAGGGCGCCGAACTTGCCGAATCCGTCGGCTGCGAAGAGTATCTTCTCGCTTTGTTCGTAACTCATCAGCACCTCGGGCCAGTGTACCATGGGGGCTGCGATGAATTGTAGCGTGTGGCTGCCCAGCGAAAGCGTATCGCCCTCCTTCACCGTCATCGTTCTGTCGGTCAGGTCGGTTTCGGGGAAGAAGTTGGGAAGCATGCGTGCGGCGGCTGCCGAAAGCACAATCTTCATGTCGGGATATGCACGGGCCAGTCCTGCGATATTCGCAGCGTGGTCGGGCTCCATGTGGTGGACGATGAGGTAGTCCACTTCGCGACCTCCTAGGGTGTCGAGCAACTTCTTCTGCCATTCTACGCCCTTGCGCTGGTCAACGGTATCCAACACGGCAACCTGCTGGTCGAGAATTACATAGGAGTTGTAACTTACCCCTTCGGGCACTTTGTATTGGCTCTCGAAAAGGTCGAGGTCGGTATCGTCAACACCGATGTACTTTACCTCTCCAAGTCCAGCGATTTTATTTGTTTCCATATATCGTTTGTATCGTTTTACTTTTTACTTTTAATTCTTAATATCCCCTCAGGGAAAAATATTAGAACTTGCTGATTTCCTGTGCAGGAACATCACATACCATGCCTCCCCGACATACGATGAAGGAGAGATTGTCGTGCAGACCTCGGCTGACCATACGGCGTTGTGCCAGAAGGATGCCTTCGTTGATGCGGGTCTGCATCATGGCCAGTTCGGCCTCAGTCATTCTTCTCTTGTTCATCGTTGGTCTTGTATTTGGTTTGTAAATCCTGCCATTTCTCGGGCTCCAGTATCGTTGGCGCCTTACCGCGTTCGCCGCTGGCGATATGGCGGGTAGGGATGTTCGAGTTGTCGTATAGTGCCCAGTAATCCACAATGGGCATGTACAGGTTGAACAGGTTTGCCAAACCGCTCTCAAAGCGGCGATAGATGACATCTGTGGGGATGTTGTGTCCACCCTGACTCACACGCTTTGCTACACGCTGTACGGCCTGTTCGGGGGTGGCCAGCGAGAAGAACAGCAGCGTGACGAAGTAGCCACGACGCTGTGCCTGCTGTATCAGTTTGACATAGGAGCGTGTGGAAAGTGTCGTTTCGAAGGCAAAGGTCTCGCCCTCCTTCAGCAGTTGGATGACACGCTCAATCATCAGACGACCTGCCTGTATGGCCACGCCTTCGGGGTGGAAGGGGGAAAGACCGCGGGCGATTTCGTCGGCATTGACGAATTCGTGGCAGTCGAGCATCTCGGGCAGCACGGTGAACGAGGCCGTAGTCTTGCCGGCTCCGTTGCATCCTGCGATGATGTAGAGATTCAGTTTGTTATTGTTGTTGTCCATAGTATAATGTTCTGGATGACCGGGTTATTTGGATTCGCCGATATCTTTTAGAAGGTCTGGCCGTAGCCTTCGGGTTCTTTCCATGCTTTGTGCCAGTTCCCATTCCTTTATCTTTGCCTCGTGACCGCTAATCAGTATGTCGGGCACTTTCCATCCTTTGTATTCTGCCGGTCGTGTATATACGGGGGCAGCAAGGAGATGGTCCTGGAAGGAGTCGGAAAGTGCGCTTTGCTCGTCGCCGATGGCGCCGGGAATGATGCGCACGATGGCGTCCGTCATTACTGCCGCAGCCAATTCGCCGCCCGTCAGTACATAGTCGCCAATGGAGACTTCCTTGGTGATGAGGTGTTCGCGGATGCGGTAGTCGATACCCTTATAGTGCCCGCAGAGGATGATGAGGTTCTCCGCAAGGCTCAACTGGTTGGCCATCGGTTGGTCGAACTGTTCGCCGTCGGGGGAGGTGAAGATAATCTCGTCGTACTTGCGCTCGGCCGTCAGTTTGGATATGCAGCGGTCGATGGGCTCGCATTGCATCACCATGCCTGCAAAGCCGCCGAAGGGATAGTCGTCCACGCGCTTCCACTTGTTGGTGGAGTAGTCGCGCAGGTTGTGCAGGTGAATCTCCACCAGCCCCTTCTTCTGTGCACGGCCCAGTATGCTCTCGTTGAGGAATCCTTCGATGAGTTCGGGCAGCACGGTGATGATGTCTATGCGCATGTACTTATTATATTAAGTGGTGGCAAAGATACGAAATAAAAATGGCAAATGTCAAATGTTTAATGTCAAATGTTCGGTATAAAGTTGCACGGGAAGTTGGTTTTTCCTAAATTTGCCTTATCAAAATCAATACAACAATCTTTATCTTTAACCATTAAAAAACATTACTATTATGGCAAACCTGAAAGTTTCGGCCGTTATCAAGGACGGCTTTTCGATTGGAGTGAAGAATGCCTTGTCGCTTATCGGAGCAACGATTCTGTGGATTCTTACTATCTGGGTTCCCTACATCAATGTGGGTACAACGATTGCAATGTGCTCTATCCCCGTAGCCCTGTCGAAGGGTAAGGTGCTGGCGCCGACATTCATCTTCGGTAGCCAGTATCGCAAGAACATGGGTAATTTTTTGATTCTTGAGGGTATTTCTACTTCTGCTATCTCTGCAGCCATGATATTCTTGTTTTTCCCTGCCTTGGTGCTCGCTTATAGTTGGAGTCAGGCTGTGTATCTGTTGTTGGACAAGGAGATGAATCCCATCGAGGCTCTGGATAAGAGCAACAAGATTACTTATGGATACAAATGGAAATTGTTTGGTATCGATATACTGATTTGCCTCATTATTTGTGTTGCACTCTGTGTGTTGGGTGGCATAGCCTATGCTATACATAAGGTCTTTGGCGTGGTGGTCATTGTCGGGTTGCTTATTTTGGTGGTTCCCTTCTTGGTAGGTTGCAATAGTGTCATCTACAAGCAACTGACTACGGAGGAGGCTTCCGAAGAGGTTGCTGCGGAATAAGATGCATTCGCGAGAGAAAGAAATCTATAAAGTAACATTGGTGGGCAGCGCAGGTAATGTGGCGCTGCTCACTTTCAAGTTTATTGCCGGTGTGCTGGGGCACAGTTCGGCAATGATAGCCGATGCCGTACATTCGTTGTCGGACTTTGTGACGGATGTGGTGGTATTGGTATTTGTGAGCATCAGTTCCAAGCCTCAGGACCAGTCGCACGATTACGGACACGGGAAGTTTGAGACCATCGCCACATTCCTTGTCGGGCTGGCATTGGTGGCTGCAGCGACAGGCATTGTGGTGTCGGGCGGTACGAAACTGGTAGCGTGGTGGGGTGGTGAGATGCTGGCGGCTCCAGGCAGAATAGCCTTGTGGGCAGCACTATTGTCAATAGCCATCAAGGAAGTGCTGTATCAATATACGGCACGAAGGGGCAAGGTGCTCGATTCGCAGGTGATGATTGCCAATGCCTGGCATCATCGCAGCGATGCCCTCTCGTCGATTGGCGCGGCTATTGGTATTGGTGGAGCCATCTTGCTGGGACAGCGTTGGACGGTACTCGACCCGTTGGCCTCCATCGTCGTGGGACTGATGTTGGTGAAAGTGGCGTGGGGATTGCTCAAAACGAGCATTGACGAACTGACGGAGTGTTCGTTGTCTGCCGAAACAGAGCAGGAAATAGTAGAGATTATCCAGTCTTTTCCCGATGTGCATGAGCCCCACAACCTGCGTACCCGCCGTATCGGCAACCGTGTTGCCATCGAGGCACATGTGCGGATGGACGGGGATTTATCGTTGCAGACGGTACATGATCGGGCAACGACTATAGAGTGTAAACTGAAGGAACGCTTCGGACAGAAGACCCATGTAACCCTTCACATGGAACCCCGGAAAGGTTAATGAACAGTCTTCGCTTTAGCGCATACAAAAACTCCTGCCAACCCTAATGAGTTGGCAGGAGTTTGGTTATATGGGCGTAGTGTGTTTATTTTCCGATAAATTCTACGCTACGGCGTACAAACTTGGTGAGTGCTTCGCCACGGAGCATACCGTTTTGCAAGAGGGCAAGGTCGATAAGTTGGTGTACGCGGTCGCTTGCCTTTCCGTATTCGGTGAGGATATTGTTCTTCAGGTCGCGCTGTGCCTGAATATCGTCGCCGCACTTCTTCAGGTCGGCCTTCTCCTCCTCGGTAATCTCATCGGCCTTCTTCTTGTCTTGTTCCTGACGCAGTACACTCTGGCGTGCGGTCAGTCCCTTGATTTCGGCCTCGATGGGGCGGAGTTTCTCTAAGGTCTCGGCTTCGCTGTCCTCCAGAACTTGCTTGATAAGTGGAGCGTCGGTATTCAGGACGAGTGTCAGCATGTCTGGCATTTCGCCGTAGAACGACATGCCGGGCTGTATGCGGGCCATTTCCTTCATTCGACGCATGTACTCGCTCTGTGTCAGCATCACGGGTAGGGCATCTTCGCCCAATGCCTGTGTCTCTACATGGAAGTCGAGTTTGTCCGTTCTCGGCATCTGGCTGTTGAAGATGGCAGAGAGGCGGTCGCTACGCTCGGCCTCCAACACCTCGCGCTTCGTTTCCTCCTTCTGGATAAGGCGGTCGATAACATCGGCATCCACGCGGGTGAAGATCGTCTTTTCCAGTTTGCGCTCCAACATGGAAACCATTGGGGTATCCAACTGACCGTCCATCAGCAGTACATTGTAACCCTTGTCCTTTGCGGCTTGGATATAGGTGTACTGGCTTTCGGGGTCTTGTGCATAGAGGAAAACGGTTTGTCCGTCCTTGTTGGTCTGATTATCCTTGACCAGTGTCTGGTATTCCTCGAATGTGTAGTACTTGCCATCGACATCCTTCAGCAGGGCGTATGCCTTGGCCTTGTCGTAGAAGTCATCTTGCGAGAGCATACCGTAGTGGATGAATATCTTGATGTCGTCCCACTTCTTCTCGAAGTCGGGGCGGTCGCTCTTGAAGATACTCTGCAGGCGGTCGCTCACCTTCTTCGTGATGTACGACGATATTTTCTTCACATTCTGGTCGCTCTGCAAGTACGAACGGCTGACATTCAGAGGAATATCGGGAGAGTCGATGACGCCGTGCAACAGCATCAGGAACTCGGGCACGATGCCTTCCACATTGTCCGTCACGAATACCTGGTTGCAGAACAGCTGTATCTTGTTGCGTTGCAGGTCGAGGTTTGACTTGATTTTCGGGAAATAAAGTACGCCCGTCAGGTTGAAGGGGTAGTCCACATTCAGGTGAATCCAGAACAACGGTTCGTCGCTCATGGGGTACAACTTGCGGTAGAACTCCTTGTAGTCCTCGTCCTTTAGGTCTGCGGGCTTCTTTGCCCACAGGGGCTCGGTGTTGTTGATGATGTTGTCCTCCTCGGTTTCCACCTGCTTGCCGTCCTTCCATTCGGTCTTCTTGCCGAAAGCAACGGGGATGGGCAGGAAACTGCAATACTTCTTGAGCAGTCCTTCCAACTTGTCCTTTTCGAGAAAGTCCTTGCAGTCGTCGTCGATGTGCATCACGATGTCCGTTCCGCGGTCTTCCTTCTTGGTCTCTTCCAGTGTGAACTCAGGGCTTCCGTCGCACGACCATTTCTGTGCAACGGCACCTTCCTGATAACTCTTGGTAATGATGTCCACGCGCTTGCTGACCATGAACGAGGAATAGAATCCCAGTCCGAAGTGGCCGATGATGGCGTTTGCATCATCCTTGTACTTGT
>JAGCYD010000021.1 GCA_017960985.1 Bacteroidaceae bacterium | reverse complement strand
GGCAAAACCACGGGGAATGAAGAACTGACGCTTATTCTCGTCGCTCAACTCTACCATAATATGCTTTCCGAAAGTAGGTGAACTTTTTCGCAGGTCCACAGCCACATCTAATACGCGTCCCTGAATGACACGAACGAGTTTGGCCTGACTGGCTTCACCTTTTTGGTAGTGGAGCCCACGAAGCACTCCGTAAGAAGACTTGGATTCGTTGTCCTGAATAAAATCAACTCGTCCAATATGTTGTTCAAAATCAATCTTTTTATATGACTCCATGAAATAACCGCGTGAATCGCCAAAAACCTTCGGTTCAAGTATCCACACACCCTCTATTTCCGTCATTAAATACTCCATAATAATGTGCAATTAAGGATTTCCAACTGCAAATATACTGATATTTATTGGATTAAGAAAGGTACCTAAAAAAAGTTTATAAAATATGGCGAAGTATTATATGCCATTTGTATTTTTTACATTACCTTTGTAGCATGAATCAATTTCCCACTTTAGTTGAGTACCTACTACTTAGTCACGACTATGTAGTTATACCTGGTTTGGGAACATTCATTGTTCAACAGATGGATGCCAGATGGGATGACGAGGAAGAAGTGTTTCTCCCTCCCTATCGCTCTGTCCGTTTCAATTCGGAGTTAAAGCAGGGTGACCACACCCTACTCTCCTCCATCGCCAAAATCTTCCATTACACCACAGAGCAATCGGAAAAACTGTTAGGAAATTGGCTTATGGATTTCAAGCAGAGCATGGAAGACGACGGATATCTGGAATTTGGTTCAATTGGTGTATTTACCCAAGAAGACAAGAGCATACGCTTCACCTCGAAGGAATCAGGTGTGACGACCCCAGAATATTATGGTTTAGATGCCTTCCACTTCGACGAAATCGAACCAAAGGCCACGGCTAAGGTTGTTCCACTGACTGCAGCAATGGAAGCAAATGAGGACGAAATAACCATACGCATCAATCGCCGCATAGCCAATTTCTTCTTCGCAGCATGTGCCGCCATTCTGCTATTTGTGGTGTTTAACCTACCACATCAAGAAACGAGCAACTTTGGTGTAAAGAGTAGTATACAAGAACTCCTCTCTCCCAAAGCAAACACCCAAGCCGAGGTCCCAGTTGCAGAGACGAAGGCTCAAGAACCGAAAGTTACGGTCGCCAAGGAAGAAATGCCTCGTCCACAAGTCACAGCAGAGCCTATCGAAAATGCGTTAGAGGAATATTGCATTGTAATGGCAAGTGCCATCACCAAGAGTAATGCCGAAAGGTATGCAGAAACCCTCACGAAACGAGGATTCCTCAGTGCCAGAGTTGTAGATAACGGAAATATTGTCCGCGTTGTTGTTGGGCATTTTCAAGACCAAGAAGCCGCAACAGAGGCCGTTCGAGAGATTCATCGTCGTTCGTCCGAGTACGAGAACGCTTGGGTACACCGCATCTAAATCATTGTAATTTTATGAAAAGGATTCGTTGTCCCAAATGTGACAGTTACATCACTTTTGACGAGACCCAATATGCCGAAGGACAGCAATTGGTGTTTGAATGCGACCAATGCCATAAGCAATTCGGCATACGCATCGGCAAAAGCAAACTCCATGCCACACACAAGGAAGAAACCTTCGACGAGCAAGAAAACGCCAAGGAGTACGGCAGTATTGTAGTCGTGGAAAATGTTTTCCACTATAAACAAGTTATCCCCTTACACATGGGCGACAATGTCATCGGAAGGTATGTTAAGGGAACAGACATCAACACCCCCATAGAGACGGTGGACCCGAGCGTAGATACCAAGCATTGCATTATCCGCGTACAAAGAAATAAACGCGGAAAATTACAATACATTTTACGAGATGCACCAAGTAATACGGGAACTTTTTATATGAACGAAATCCTCAGAGACCAAGACCGTATCCGACTTGAGGAAGGAAGTATCATCACCATCGGTGCAACCACGCTAATTCTCCGTGTGGCAAACGAATCCTAATTCATTCCATGGACGATATAAAAAAATGGACACTACTCGATAGTGAATATCTCATAAAAAGACCGTGGCTTACAGCCCGTCGTGACCGTGTTCGTCTTCCCAACGGAAGGGAAATGGATGAATATTATGTATTGGAATATCCCGAATGGTGCAACATTATTGCCCTGACCAAAGAGGGCAAGATGCTCATTGAACGCCAATATCGCCATGCACAGCAGATTGTCGGTTACGAAATCCCCGCAGGCGTAATCGAAGAGGGAGAAACGCCCCTACAGGCCGCACAACGCGAATTGTACGAAGAAACTGGATATACAGGAGGCGAATGGGAACAATTCATGACCATCAGTCCTAACGCTGGTGCCTGTACAAACCACAGCACGACATTCATCGCCACAGGCGTAGAACGCACTAGCAGCCAACACCTTGAACCGACTGAAGACATTGCCGTCACAGAAATGTCACAGGAAGAAGTATGGAAGAAACTCCGCAACGACGAGTTCCACCAAGCCCTAATGGCAGCCCCACTCTGGAAATACTTTATGCTGAAAACGCCCCGCGAGCAAGGACTATATCAAATTGGGAATCCCAATGCCACGGCCATCTTTGCAGGCGGATGTTTCTGGGGCGTCCAATACCAGTTTGAAAAAGAGACAGGTGTTATCCGCACTTTGGTTGGCTATACAGGGGGAGCAGAACAGCATCCCACCTACCCAGAAGTTAAGGCACACGAAACGGGGCATGTGGAAGCCGTTGTAGTTGAGTTCGACCCTAAACTAATATCCTACACCCGACTCTGTCAGATTTTTTTCGAGATACACGACCCTGCGCAAACAGATGGTGTCGGACCAGATATCGGTCCTCAATATCGTAGCGAAATCTTCTACCTAACCCGCGAGCAAAAACAAGAAGCCATAGCCGTCATGGAAGACCTCCGCAGTCGTGGTTATCAAGTGAACACGCTCCTGCGCCCTGCCCCTGCCTTTTGGATTGGCGAGGAATATCATCAGCAATACTACCAAAAGACGGGCGGAGAACCCTATTGTCATCTGCGCGTAAAAAAGTTCTGAGCATTGGGACTCAAAATGTTTCCCTTTGTGCTTTGCCTATTCGTCTTTTTTGTGTAAATTTGCACGAAATATTGTATGCATGAATAAGAAAGCCCTTTATATCCTGTCGTTTATCTGCCTGTTTGTTTTGCAGGGAGCAAACGCCTTTACGCTTGTGATAGACGCAGGACACGGAGGTAAAGACGCTGGGGCTTTAGGGCTGACATCGAAAGAAAAAGACATCAATCTAAATGTGGCACTTGCCTTTGGCAAACTGGTAGAACAAAATTGCCCCGATGTAAAGGTCGTCTATACGCGCAAGACGGATGTGTTCGTAGAACTGGATGAACGAGCCTGTATTGCCAATCGTAACAAGGCCGACCTGTTTATCAGCATACACACAAACAGTACAGCCGCAGGACGCGCCGGAACTGCTGCCCACGGAACTGAGACCTACACCTTGGGTATGCACAACGCTGCAGCCAATTTAGCCGTGGCCATGCGAGAGAACTCCGTTATTACGCTGGAAAGCAATTACGAAGAACGCTATGAAGGCTTCGACCCCAAGTCGAGTGAAAGTTACATCATATTCGAATTGATGCAGGACACGCATATGAAACAAAGCGTTCAGTTTGCTGGACTCATACAAGACCAATTTACCACCTATGCTGGGCGTGCCAACCGCGGTGTTCATCAAGCTGGGTTGCTTGTGTTAAGGAACACCTCGATGCCAGGCGTACTCGTGGAATTGGGATATATCAACAATCGAAGCGAGGAGGCATTCCTGAACACAGCAGACGGTGTGGCTAAAATGAGTCGAAGCATATTCAATGCTTTCAAGAATTATTACAAGAATTAGGATTAGGGATTAGAGAATATCTAAGATATGAAGCGTGAAATCAAAATAGGACTAACGGGTATTATAGCATTGGTGTTGCTGTTTTTTGGTATGAAATTTCTAAAAGGAATGAAATTGTTCAACACCAATGACAACTACTATATCTCGTTCAAAGATGCTAAAGCACTGGCAAAAAGCAGTACGGTGTATGCCGATGGTTTCAATATCGGAATTGTCAGCAATGTTTCCTACGACTACAACAGGCCAGGGAATGTCATTGTGGAAATCAGCGTTAATCGCAATGTGAAGATTCCGCATGGAACTATTGCTGCTTTGGACGAAGGTATGTTAGGCGGTTGTACACTGAACCTGACGATGGGTGCCAATCCTGCAGACCGTTTTATGCCAGGCGACACTATTGTGGGCAATGCTGCCAATGGACTGATGGAGGCTGCCGCCAATGTAATGCCACAGGTGGAACAAGTGCTGGCTCATGTAGATTCCCTCATTCTTACACTTAACACACTGGCAAATAGTCCTAATTTGCCCCAAATCCTACAGAACGCAGAACAGATTACCGCAAGTTTGAATCAAAGTTCACAACAATTGAACGGCTTGTTGAGTAACCAAATTCCACAAATGACCACCACCTTTAACAAAGTTGGCGAGAATGCTATCGCTCTAACAGACAACTTAAATAAGCTAGACATACAAACCACCCTAAACAAGGTGGATAAGACGATGGATAATGTACAAGCGGCCACGGACAAACTGAATAGTACTGACGGGAGTCTTGGACTATTACTCAATGACACTTCGCTCTATGGCAACTTGAACACCACTGTTAATAGTGCGACATATCTGTTGCAGGACTTAAAGGAAAACCCGCACCGATATGTTCACTTCTCTTTAATTGGCAAGAAAGCTAAGTAGGCACGAAGATGGCGACCGAAACAGCAGGAATGAAGCAATGGAAGCGTTGCCTCGAGATCATCGAGGTCAATGTTGTAAATAAGCAGGACTACCGTACATGGTTCATGCCTATCCAGTTTGTTTCATTCAACCGTGAGCAAAAAGAGTTGCTGCTGAGCGTGCCATCAAATTACTTCTTTGAGATTCTCGATGGACAATTCAAGAAATTGATGTATAGTGTGGTATGGAAAACCTTTGGTAAGGACATCCACATCATGTATCGAATTCTGACTGATAGTACCAATAACATTGCAACTGATGTCGATACAACCCCAACAGCCGTAGAGTCACAGCGATTGAGTAAGGACGGCGTTTTCCTTCCTACTGGCCGCAGTAAGATACAGCCTGCAGAACTCGATTCAAATCTGAATGCTGAATATCGTTTTGAGAACTTCATCGAAGGAGAAAGCAACAAACTCCCCCGTTCTATTGGTCAGGCCATTGCGGAGAATCCCAAGCAAACGACATTCAACCCCTTATTTATCTTCGGAGCATCTGGTGTGGGCAAGACACATCTTGTCAATGCCATTGGCACTAAACTAAAAGAGTTGCACCCTAAGATGCGTGTTCTATATGTAGGAGCGCATCAATTTACCGTGCAATACACCGATAGTATTCGCAACAATAGTTTTAATGATTTCATCAATTTCTATCAGACTATTGACACGCTGATTGTCGATGACATACAGGAATTGGCTGGGCAGGAAAAGACTCAACTTGCCTTCTTTCACATATTTAACCACTTGAAGATGAATGGCAAGCAGATTATCTTGACCAGTGACCGCGACCCTGCCTCGATGAAAGGCATGGAAGAGCGTCTGTTGACACGCTTCAAATGGGGACTGATGGCAGAACTCGAGCGTCCCAATCAGGAACTTTGCCGTAAGATACTGGAAAACAAGATACGCCACGACGGGCTCTCTATACCAGAAGATGTTGTAGAATACATTGCGACTAATGTAAACAACAGCATCCGCGACTTAGAGGGTATCGTAAATTCGCTCATGGCCTCGTCTGTGGTTTATAGTCGCGATATAGACCTTTTGATGGCAGAACAAATCGTAAAACGAGCCATTAAGTTCCAAGCAACTCCCATTACGATTGAACGCATCATTGAGGAAGCCTGCCTACACTGGGGGGTAACTCAAGAAGAAGTCTTCTCTAAAAGCAGGAAGGCCAATATAGTCACAGTACGACAGACAGCCATGTATCTGGCACAAAAGCACACTAAAATGACTGCCAGTCGCATAGGATTACTTATTGGAGGTCGCAACCATGCCACTGTACTCCATGCCATCGGACAAATTCGTGACCGTATTTCAACGGATAAGGAATTTGCCCGCCATATAACCGAACTGGAAACCGCCCTGAAACGGAGAAAATAAATCAATCCAAGAAACCTTGTCGACAAAGTGCTGCAAGAAGCGTTTTTGATATCGCTTCATTGTCAGTACTAGTATAGCGACAATCCGTATAAACTTGTGCCAGATTCTCCTTTTTATTTATTCTTACAAATTCCTGATTTTCAATCAAACTTTCCTTGAGGTTATAGTAAAGATTAATATCCTTCACTGAATAATCCCGATAAGTTTCTTTATGCAAAAATGAAGCCAGTGGCAACCTATCATTCAATGCAGGTTGTTCGTCGGGCCATCCCACTGTCAATGTGGCTATGGGCATTACCAAACGAGGTAACTTCAGAGTATCAATGATTGCATCGGGGTTATATAGTGTAGTGCCCAAATAGCAAACACCCAAACCTCTTTCTTCTGCCAGATTGCAGAAAGTCTGTGCATACAGCAACGCATCGCTTGCTGCATTAAGAAAACTCAATAAATTGTCGTACCCGGGTTGAGCATTCCGTTCCTGACACCATCGAGTTGTGCGATTCCAATCGGCACAAATGGTAAGCATCACGGGAGCCCCAGTTACCATTGGCTGATTGAAGTGAGCTGGTGCAAGTTTTTGCTTCATTTCTTTATCACGCGTCACCACCACACTATAGAGTTGCAAATTGCCCATCGTCTGTGTCCTTGCAGATAAGTCCAGTAATTCGTTCAGCAAACTGTCCGTCACTTCCTTATCACTGTATCTACGGATGCTGCGCCGTGTCTTTATTGAATCTATTAAAGTCATAATCTTTTTGTTTTCGTTTCCACAAAATTAGCATTTCCCACCGAGACCGCAAAATTCCCGTTCTTATATTTGGGTACATCGGCAAAGAATTGTATATTTGTGTTCGTTATCAAAACAACATGGAACAGATAAACAACACAGAAACACAATCCGAAGTTGTAGAGGTGCGACCTGAGGTCTTAGAATGTGATGTAGTACGCTTCCAGAACAATAAGGAGAAGTGGGTGGCCTTTGTCGGCTTGCTCGATGGAAGACCCTATGAAATATTCACTGGACTGATGGATGACGATGAGGGTATCATGATTCCCAAGAGTGTCAGTCGCGGTAGAATCGTCAAGGCCATCACCCCCACAGGAAAGCGTTACGACTTCCAGTTTGAGAACAAGCGTGGCTACAAGATTACCGTTGAGGGGCTCAGCGAGAAATTCAACAAAGAATACTGGAACTACGCTAAACTTATCAGTGGTGTGCTTCGCTATCGTATGCCCCTTGAGAATGTCGTACGCCTTGTCAGTTCCCTTTCGCTTGAAGATGAAAGCATCAATACTTGGAAGGCCGGTGTTGTGCGTGCCCTAAAGAAATACCTCCCCGGAGGAGACGAAGAAGAACAAGAAAGTTGAAAATTTTTATCCATGATATCCGCATCTACGCCCACCATGGCGTAATGCCCCAAGAACAATCCGTTGGGGGAGATTTCATTGTTTCTGTTGAAGTTGAGCTCCCCGACCCCATAGCTATCGAGTCAGACAATCTGGACGACACTATAAATTATGCTGATATCGCAAAAGTTGTACAGACGGAAATGGCTATCCCCAGCAAACTGCTGGAGCATGCTGCTGGCAGAATTGCAAAAAAAATACTATTTCTCTACCCCGCCATCACAACAATCACGGTTAGGATTACCAAGCAAAATCCTCCTTTAGGACTGGCTTGCAAGGGTGCTGGGGTAGAATTTACTCTCCTGAACACATAATACTACTACAACATGCAGGAAAAAATTATTATTCTCGACTTCGGTTCACAAACCACGCAACTTATTGCACGCAGGTTGCGCGAACTGGATACCTTCTGCGAGATTCTACCCTACAACAAATTTCCCATAGGCGACGAGAGTGTTATCGGTGTCATTCTTGCCGGTTCGCCCTATAGTGTTTATGACCCCGAGGCTTTCAAAGTGGACTTAACACAGTTTATGGGAAAGATTCCCGTGTTAGGCATTTGCTACGGAGCACAATTTATCAGCCACACACTCGGTGGAAAAGTTGAGCCAGCAGGTAGTCGCGAGTATGGCCGTGCAAACTTGACGACGATTGATGCCACCAGTCCTTTGTTTAAAGGATTTGAAGCAAATAGTCAAGTATGGATGAGTCATGGTGACACCATCACCGCCCTACCTGAAGGCTATCATGCCATAGCGTCCACCGACGATGTCCGTTTTGCAGCCTACCAGGCAGATAATGGCCAGATGTTCGGTGTGCAATTCCATCCTGAAGTGTTCCATACGCTACAGGGTACATTGCTCCTGAAGAACTTTGTGGTGGACATTTGTGGAGGGCATCAGGATTGGAGTCCTGCCAACTTTGTGGAAACCACAGTAGCCGAACTTCGTCAGCAGATAGGTTCTGACCGTGTTATACTTGGACTCTCTGGCGGTGTGGACAGCAGTGTGGCAGCCGTTTTGCTCAACCGCGCCATTGGGCATCAACTCACCTGTATATTCGTGGATCATGGTATGTTACGCAAAAACGAATTTCAGAATGTTATGCGCGACTACGAATGTCTTGGGCTGAATGTTATCGGTGTTGATGCTTCCGCCAAGTTCTTTGCCGACCTTGAAGGGGTAAGTGAGCCTGAGAAGAAGCGTAAGATTATCGGCAGGGACTTTATTGAAGTTTTCGATGCTGAAGCACGGAAAATTACCGATGCGCGCTGGCTTGCCCAAGGTACTATCTATCCAGACCGTATTGAGAGCTTGAATATTACAGGTAAGGTTATCAAAAGCCACCACAATGTGGGTGGTCTACCCGAGGAAATGCACCTCAGCCTTTGCGAGCCATTGCGCTGGTTATTCAAGGACGAAGTTCGCCGTGTGGGTAGGCAGTTAGGTATGCCAGAGCATCTTATCACACGCCACCCCTTCCCTGGTCCAGGACTTGCCGTGAGAATACTCGGTGCAATCACACCAGAGAAAGTGCGTGTACTTCAGGATGCCGACGACATTTTCATACAAGGTCTGCGTGACTGGGGACTTTATGACCAAGTATGGCAGGCTGGTGCCATACTACTTTCCGATGTCCGCAGCGTTGGCGTGATGGGCGATGAACGCACCTACGAGAATCCTATTGCGCTACGAGCTGTCACCAGTAGTGATGCCATGACGGCCGATTGGGCGCATCTTCCCTATGAGTTCATGGCCAAAGTATCGAACGACATCATCAATAAGGTAAAAGGAGTTAACCGCGTTTGTTACGACATTTCCTCCAAGCCACCAGCAACCATTGAGTGGGAATAAACTTCAGGAAAACAGAACTCAATGGACGGGCTGAAGCAACTTTACAGGCAACTAACGGGAAAAGATGCTACACGATGTGAACCCATCAAGGGCAGTGGCAGCAATCGACAATATTTCCGCCTTTATAATGACGAGGGGGAAAGTTTGATTTGTGTAGTCGGTACCTCTAAAGAGGAAAACCATGCTTTTATCTATTTAGCGAAACATTTTGCGGCACAAAAGATTCCTGTACCAACAGTATTGATTGCAAGTGAAGATGAATCACGATACATTCTAACAGATTTGGGCACCACTTCGTTATTCGATGCCTTAGAAATAGGGCGAAAGGCAGGTGGTAACTATTCCGAGAAGGAAAAAGAACTTTTACGCCGAACCATTTCCCTTCTGCCTGATATCCAAATTTGCGGAGCAAAGGGCCTCGACTTCACCCAATGTTATCCTCAGGCCGAAATGGACCGCACGAATGTACTTTTCGACCTTAACTATTTCAAATACTGCTTTCTAAAAGCTACAGGAGTGGACTTCCATGAAATGCGTTTAGAGGAGGACTTTCAGCAAATGGCGACTGATCTGACTTCTGACAATGAGCAGGCATTCCTGTATCGTGACTTTCAGGCACGCAATGTGATGCTAGACAAGGAAGGAAATCCCTGGTTCATCGACTTTCAAGGAGGAAGAAAAGGGGCTGTGCAATATGATGTAGCCTCGTTTTTATGGCAAGCTTCAGCAAAGTATCCCGATTCGCTGCGAGAGGAACTCATTCAAATATATCTGAACTCCTTGCGAAAATATATCAAGGTGGATGAAGCCTTATTCCGCCAACGGCTTTCACTATTTGTGTTGTTCCGCCTACTTCAGGTGCTTGGGGCATACGGATTCCGCGGATATTTCGAACGCAAAAATCATTTTCTACAAAGCATCCCACCCGCCATTGACAATCTCCGTAAATTGTTAGCCAGCAATGGATGTCCCTATTCATACCTAAGGCAAGTCCTTACGGATATCGTTGATAATTTTAAGGACAACATAGAAAAAGAAAAGCATCTGCAACATGCTCCACTAAAGGTTAGGATCTTCAGTTTCAGTTTCAAGCGAGGCATCCCTGAGGATGAAAGTGGGAATGGTGGCGGATATGTCTTTGACTGCCGTTCTACACATAACCCTGGACGATATGAAGCATACAAGCAGATGACTGGATTGGATGAGCCCGTCATTCATTTTCTGGAAGATGACGGCGAGATTCTCACTTTCCTTGAAAGTGTTTATCGTCTGGCAGAAGCTCATGTCGAGAGGTATATCGAGCGAGGCTTCACGGACCTTATGTTCTCGTTTGGCTGTACGGGCGGACAGCATCGCAGTGTATATTGCGCACAACATCTTGCCGAGCATCTGCACCAAAAGTACGATATTCAAGTTGAACTCTGCCATCGAGAGCAGAATATCCACCAGAGATTCGCATGAAAGCCATGATATTTGCCGCTGGACTCGGTACTCGGTTGAAACCCCTGACCGACACCATGCCAAAAGCACTTGTACCCGTAGGCGGTCGTCCTTTGCTCGAAATCCTGTTGGAGAAACTGACACACGAAGGTTTTGAAGATATCGTCATCAATATTCATCATTTTGCTGACCAAATAGAGCAATGGTGCAAGGGACGAGAAAACATCCACCTAAGTGACGAACGCGAGCAGTTGCTCGAAACTGGAGGAGGCATCCGGCATGCCCGACCTCTGCTTGCTGACTGTCAGCGATTCTTAATACACAATGTGGACATTCTAAGTAATGTGAACCTGCGCGAATTTTACGAGGCAGGTAAAGGACAAGCTGCCACCCTGCTTGTCAGCCAACGAGACACCCAACGATATTTACTCTTCAACAAAGGAAATAGACTTGTAGGATGGACAAACATCAAAACTGGCGAGGTGAAGTCACCCTACCCCAACTTGAATATAGAAGATTGTCAGCACCTTGCCTTTGCTGGCATCCATCAAATGTCCACCTCACTTTTCCCCCTAATGGACTGTTGGCCCGAGCGTTTCTCCGTCATAGATTTCTACCTTTCCATCTGTGACGCCTATCCCATATATGCTTATCAACAGTCTGGACTTCGGCTAATTGATGTTGGAAAACTCGATACGCTTGCCGCTGCTGAAGATTTCTTAAAAGAGTAATCATTCGATTTGAAAATAATACAATATACAAGAATGGGGTATCTTTTTGAAGGTACCCCTAAATATTGATTTATTTGCTACTATAAGTAGAGATTATCAAAAAGGAAGGTCGCTGTCACCAGCAGGAGCCTCTTCAAAAGGAGAGGAAGGGGCAGGTTCTGCATTGAAAGGTGCAGCAGGAGCATCAGGCATAGGAACTTCTGCAGGAGCCGCAGCCTGTACATCACGATTGACGCGGAAAGCACGGATGCTGTTGAACCAACGTCCATTGTACTCATGAGCATCAATGTCGAACGAAACCGTCATCATATCGCCCACTTGAATGTTAAATTGTTCTATACGGTCAGCCCCAAACACATCGAAGCATATCTTCTTTGGGTACTGTTCCTGTGTCTCGAGTACATACGAAGCCGCTTTCCACTCGCTACCGCTACGCTGGCTCACACCACTACGCTCAGGCAATGCGGCAATAATCTTTCCTGTAATATCCATAATTCTTTATCGCTTTTGTTGTTAGTTTATGCAGCGCAAAAGTACGATATTATATTAACATGCCCTAATTTTTGCCCGTTTTTTTTGTATTACGAATATTTATCCTTACTTTTGTTGTTGGGAAAACATCTAAACTAATATATCGTATGAAATTCGTTGTTTCAAGCACGGCTTTGTATAGCCGTCTCGCTGCTGCCAGCAAGGTTATGTCAGCAAAAAATTCAATGCCCATCCTTGACTGTTTCCTATTTGACATCAAGAACGGCAAAGTAACTATCACTGCCAGTGACGGAGAGAAGTATTTCATCACATCCGTGCCCTTGGTGGACAGTGACAACAACGCACAGTTCTGCATAGCCGCAAAGACTATTATGGACTCGATGAAGGAAGTAGCCGAGCAGCCCTTGACCTTTGAGTTCAATCCCGAATCGCACGAATTGCAGGGAAAGCACCAAACGGGTGTATTCTCCGTGATGACACTTGACCCATCCACCTACCCTGCCCCACAGTCTATCGGTGAGCAGAAAACAACTTTGGAAATTCCCAGTGATGTATTGTTGACTGGTATCAACCGCTGTCTATTTGCCACTGGAAACGATGAAATTCGTGTAGTCATGACAGGTATTTATGTGGATATTCACGCAGAAGACATTACCTTTGCTGGAACAGATGGAAAAAAACTTGTACGCTATATCAACAGAAGTGTGAAGCCTGGTATCGAGACCAGTTTTATCTTACCCAAGAAAGTTGCTGCCATACTGAAGAATGTACTACAGAAGGAAACTACTATCGGTATCAGTTTTGATAACGAAAAGGGACATATCCACGCTGAAGACTTTGACCTGTATTTCCGTCTAGTCGAGGGCCGTTATCCCAACTACAATGGTGTGATACCCACCAACAACCCCTATGTAGCGACAGTGGATCGCGCAAGCCTTATCAGTGCACTTAAGCGTATCAGCGTGTTCTGTAATCAGAGCAGCGGATTGATGAAATTACATTTGGAAAACAACCAGATGTGCTTGACTGGCGAGGATAATGACTATGCCACCCGCGCAGAAGAGAATCTACTTTGCGACTATTCCAGCGATCCCATCAGTATTGGTTTTAGTTGTATTTTCCTAGTTGAGATTGCCAATATCATCGACGGCGAGGCTCTGACCATACAATTAGCAGACCCCAGTCGTCCAGGTGTTGTCATTCCTGCTGAACAGCCCAAGGATGAGGAAACCTTGATGCTTCTCATGCCTATGATGCTGAATGATTAGTATGAAATTAAACCTTAAACGCCCGTTGGTAATATTCGATCTGGAAACAACCGGATTGGATATTGCTACGGCGCGTATTATACAGATTTCCTACATCATAGCCCATCCCGATGGTAGCGAGGAACGTGCCAATCGTTTCGTCAATCCAGAAATGCCGATTCCACAGGAGGTGCAAAATCTTACACACATCACTGACGAGATGGTAAAAGACGCGCCCACATTTAAGCTACTGGCTCCCCGGTTAGCTGAAAAATTTCAGGGATGCGACTTTGCCGGGTACAATTCCAATTGCTATGATGTACCCTTGCTTTGTGAAGAGTTTCTTCGCGCTGGCGTTAATTTTGACTTTTCACAAGCAAAATTAATCGATGCCTGCAACATCTTTAAGGCTATGGAGAAGCGAAATCTTGCCGCTGCATACAAATTCTACTGTGGACGCAAGATGGAAGACGACTTCCAGGCACACCTTGCAGACCAAGATACAGAAGCCACTTGGCGTGTTCTGCAAGGACAATTGGATATGTATGCACCAGGTCGTCAAGAGGAGCCAGAACGGCAATTGGAGAATAGCATAGACGCCTTAGCTTCTGCCAGCATTATAGGACGCCCTTTCGTGGATTTCGCCGGGCGTCTGGTTTATGACGAAAACGGTGATGAGGTCATCAATTTCGGAAAATACAAAGGCGTAAAGGTGAAGGATGTCTTTCCTAAGGATAGTGGATATTACGGATGGCTTATGCAATCCGACTTTACCCTGAACACCAAACAGGCGTTCAAGAAACTTTGGCTTAAATATGCCGTGAAGTAATTTTTGGATACATGTTAAAAGGGAAAAAGATAGTTTTGGGCATAACAGGCAGCATTGCAGCATACAAAGCCTGTCTGATTATCCGAATGCTTATCAAGCAAGGAGCCGAAGTGCAAGTTGTCATCACACCTTCGGGCAAAGAATTTATCACCCCTATTACACTCAGTGCTCTAACTTCTAAACCCGTAATCAATAACTTTTTCTCGCAGCGCGACGGTTCGTGGCATAGCCATGTAGATCTTGGCCTATGGGCAGACGCCATGCTCGTTGCACCAGCCACCGCCAGCACCATCGGGAAAATGGCCCATGGCATTGCAGACAATATGCTGCTTACTACATATCTTTCGATGAAAGCCCCTGTGTTCGTCGCACCTGCCATGGATTTGGATATGTTTGCCCATCCTGCCACACAGGAAAACCTTAAAACACTTCGCCAACAAGGTGTTCAAATTATTGAACCCACAAACGGAGAATTAGCCAGTCATCTTACGGGCAAAGGTCGCATGGAGGAACCAGAAAAGATTGTGAAGATTCTGGATGAGTTCTTCTATCAAAAAGACCTTCTAGGAAAGCGAATTCTATTAACAGCTGGTCCAACCTACGAGAAAATTGACCCCGTACGCTTTATTGGCAACTATTCGAGTGGGAAGATGGGATATGCCTTAGCTGAGGAATGTGCCAAAAGAGGAGCATTAGTGGAACTTATTAGCGGTCCAACATACCTACAAGTAACACATCCCAACATACATCTTTCTAAGGTTGAATGTGCTCAACAGATGTATAACAAAGCCATGGCGCTCTACCCTAACTGTGAAGCCGGTATATTGTGTGCTGCCGTTGCAGACTATACGCCAGAGACCGTGGCAGACAATAAAATCAAACGAGATGGAGAAGACCTTGTACTGAACCTAAAACCGACAAAGGACATTGCTCAGGCTTTGGGTAAGACAAAACAAGACGGACAACGATTGGTTGGCTTCGCGTTGGAAACCACCAATGAGGACTTTAATGCCAAAGAAAAATTGAAGAAGAAGAACTTTGACTTCATCGTGCTTAACTCCCTAAACGATAAAAATGCGGGATTCATGTATGACACAAACAAGGTAACCATTATTTCGGCTAAAGACAAAACAGCATACCCCTTGATGTCAAAAGCTGAAGTAGCCCAGGAAATTGTCAATAAATTAGTGGAAATTATAATATAATGAGAATCTATCTGTTTTTTCTCAGTTTATTATTCTCCACTGCCATATCTGCCCAGGAACTCAATGCAAAAGTAGTGGTGAATACGGCACAATTATCAAACACTAAAACCGAAGTGTTTGAATCCCTGCGTGAAAAGATAGAAGCCTTTCTCAACGACCATCAATGGACGAGTTTACAATACAAGGAAATCGAACGGATAGATTGCAACTTCAACATTACTGTTAATAGTTGGAACGAGGCGGAAAGTTTAATCAAGAGCACTCTATTGATGACAAGTAGTCGTCCTGTATTCAATAGCTCCTATAATACAACCCTATACAGCGTAAAGGATGGTGACTTTCAATTCAAGTTTCAAACTACAGACCAGTTAGAATGGAATCCTGAGTATGTGGATAACAACCTGACTGCTATGCTGGCCTATTATGCATATATGATTATCGGATACGATATGGATTCCATGTCACCACTTGGTGGCACCACTTACCTGCAAACCGCAGAAAATATTGTTAACAACGCACAAAGTTTAGGATTCCCTGGCTGGACTTCTTTCAGTGATAGCAAGAACCGCTTCGGTTTACTAAACGACTACCTTGATGGCTCGATGGAGGATTATCGCATGATGGTCTATAAATATCATCGCGAGGGACTTGACATGATGGCAGAAAATGCATCTACAGGACGAGCGAATATTACCGAGGCTTTAGAACTATTAAATGCATCGCAAGATGCCCGTACCATGAGCCAGTTGCCCGTACTCTTTACCGAATACAAACGCGACGAACTGGTCAATATTTATAGTGGGAAAGGTACGAACAAGGAGAAAGAAACGGCTTACAACATCTTATACCGGATAAACACATCCCTAAGTGACCAATGGGATAAGCTAAAGAAATAATGCTACAATCCCTACACATACAAAACTACGTACTAATTGAAAGTCTTGATATAGACTTTTATGAAGGATTCTCGGTAATCACAGGAGAAACGGGAGCGGGAAAATCTATTCTGCTGGGAGCCATAGGTTTACTTTTGGGACAACGGGCTGACCTAAAAATGATAAAGGCTGGGGCTTCGCGTTGTATTATTGAGGCGGAGTTTGATTTATCACAATATGATTTCTCAGAATACTTTGCAGAGCGCGATCTTGATTTCGACGGGACAGAATGTATCATCAGACGGGAACTGACTTCTTCTGGCAAATCACGAGCATTTATCAACGATACACCTGCTACCCTATCAGACCTCAAGGAACTTGGCGAGCAACTCATTGACATACATAGCCAGCATCAAAATTTATTGTTGAACAAAGCCGACTTTCAGTTGCGTGTACTTGATGCCATAGCACAAGACAATGAAATATTGGAAGCCTACAAAGCAACATATAAAAATTATTGTCAGGTTCGGACGGAACTCGCTACTCTACAGGCAGAATCAGAAAGAGACAAAACCGAACAAGAATATATCGCCTATCAGGTTCAACAACTAGAGGAGGCTAATCTCGTTGAAGATGAGGAAGAAGAACTTTCTCAGGAACTCAACACACTCACCCATGCCGAAGATATCAAGTCGGGGATGTATCAAGCCTCTGAAATCATCGAAAACGACGAGCATGGGCTTGTAGGAATGCTACAGGATGCACAACGGAAATTGGAGTCCATTGCCACACTTTATTCTCCTGCACAAAAACTGGCAGAAAGAATAGACTGTTGCCAAATAGAAATGCGTGATATTGCCAACGAACTGGTGGGCAATATGGAGAATATAGAATACGACCCAGACAGATTAAATTATGTAAGTGAGCGTATCTCTACCCTAAATTCATTAAAGCAGAAATTCCATGCAGAAGATATACGAGCCCTGCTTTCCATACAGCAAGAATTGAAGCAACGCCTTTCCCTTATTGAAAATTATGATGAAAGGCTTCATGAATTACAAGAACATCTCGATCAAATAGAAAAGTCTCTTGACACAACTGCCTCAAAATTATCTTCCTTACGACAAAAGGCAAGTATTACCATCGAAAAAGAAATGTGTAAGAGGCTCGTAATATTAGGGATGCCCAATGTCCAGTTTAAGGCGGATTTATCGTCAGGCAACCCCTATTCCGCCAATGGGCGTGACAAAGTCATCCTCTTATTCAGTGCCAACAAGAACATTCCCATGCAACCCTTATCACAGGTTGCAAGCGGTGGTGAAATATCCCGTTTGATGTTAGCCTTGAAGGTCATGATAGGTAAAACTATGGAACTCCCGACCATTATCTTTGATGAGATCGACACAGGCGTATCAGGACAGATGGCCGAAAAGATGGCTCAGATTATGCAAGAGATGGGAAATGGTGTGGGAAAGCAAGTCATCTCCATAACTCACCTACCACAAATCGCTGCCCTCGGGAAACACCATTATCACGTATATAAAACTGACAAATCTACAACCACGACAAGTAACATTACAATACTCCAGCAGGAAGAGCGCATAGAGGAATTGGCACGGATGCTTTCTGGTAGTAAACTTACTCAAGCAGCGATAGACAACGCCAAAGCACTTCTAGCTGCTGGAATTTGATGTGTTTCAATTTTAGAATTAAAAAGGTGAAACACTTAAAGGTAAAAGACGGAAAGATTCTCGTCGCCATTAGTGGCGGTGCTGACTCCGTGGCCTTATTGTGTGCCCTTTTGGAGCAAGGTCCCCCCCCCGTAGCAGCCCTACACTGTAATTTTCAACTGCGGGGAGAAGAGTCTGAACGCGACGAGCAATTTGTTGTCTCCCTTTGTAAAAAGTTGAATGTTCCTCTGTATATCAAGCGGTTTGATACTTTAGAATATGCACAGCAGAAAGGTATCAGTATAGAAATGGCCGCTCGAGAACTGCGATATGAATGGTTTGAAGAACAACGAGAAGAACTTCATGCCGATTACATCGCCGTGGCACATCATCGAGAAGACCAAGCCGAAACTATCATTTTAAACTTATTGCGAGGTACAGGTATCCGTGGACTAGTAGGAATGCGCGCCGAAAATGGGTATATCATCCGTCCGCTCCTCTCCGTTTCTAAACAAGAGATTCTAGAATACTTAAAGGGAATCGGACAAGATTTTGTTACCGATAGTACCAACCTCGAACGAGATGCCCTACGCAACCGTATTCGACTGGATTTGATTCCTATGCTTCAGTCCTTCAATCCCCAAGCAGTAGAGCACATTGCTGAAACAGCCCATAGGATTGCCGAGGCACTCCCTTATTATCTTAAGGGAATCAAGAACAGTAATGATATCACCCCTGCCACACTACATGAGCAACTAAGGGAATATGGTTTCAATGCAGCACAGGAGCAAAATATAATGGCCCATATTCAGGGACAGCCTGGTGCAATTTTTGAAAGTCAGACACACCGTTTGCTTCGCAATCGCAATGGATTTATTCTAAAGAATAAAGAAGAAACTGAACTTCCGCCAGTTCTTTATGGACAGATTATCGAAGTGGAAGATGCTCTCGGTTTTATCAAGGAATCCAACCTTCTCCCCGAATATGCCTACATCGATGCAGACAAGGTCAAATTCCCCTTAACCCTTCGCCACCCTAAAACTGGCGACCGTTTTCATCCATTCGGCATGAAACAAGGTACACGGCTCATCAGTGACTTTCTTACTGACCAAAAACTATCCATTTTTGACAAGCAAAGTCAATGGCTTGTCTGCTCGGAGGATAACATCATCTGGGTAAAGGGATTGCGTATCGACCACCATTATCGTGTGACTGAGAAGACACATCGCATACTCATCCTGTCATAATGAGTGTGAAAGATTCCGACTCACGCTAACATTTGCCTACTTTATCACAACCTTTTTACCATCACGGACAAGAATGCCGTGATCGCGGTTTGTAGCACGGCGTCCACTCAATGTATAAGTCGTACCTATCTTTGTCTTATCGGTATGAATGTACTCTATTGCATCTTCATAATCGACAAGCGACTGTATCTCACTTGCATTGAGCGCATAATTATAAATCCGGAATTCATCGATACGACCATTCAGAGAAGGGTCTGTAAGAAACTGGCTACGACCAAGATAATTAAATACGGGCTTGATATCACTTGGTTTAATGGTTATCGAATGGCTTGTTGCAACGACTTCGCCATCAAGATAAAGAGTGGTAACACCATCGGCCATCGTTACTGCCACATGTCTCCAATTACGCGTACCCAATGTCGTGGTATGATCCAGTCGCTGCTCTTCACCACCATTTTTGATTGCGAAACGCATCACATTATCGCCCCTCGGAGTCAAGAACATATATTGGTCTGTGCCATTACCAAAGTCCCAGATGCGTTGCCATTGATCACCACCCGACCACAAAACCCAGCAGGCAATGGTAATCTCATCGTGGTTTGCCACAGAATATGGCAACTGTATATAGTTCCTTGTTGAGATTTTAAACGATGCATCACCTACCTTGGACGCGAGCCAAGAAGGAGTACCACACACCACGGAATGATTGCCATTTTGCGTTGTATCATTCACTGTATAATCAAAGGGGAGATATACCACACAGTCCTTCTCACCCGTTACGCAGGCACTAGCCACATCGCTATACTCACTATAGTTATAACTCTTGTCCACAGCATATATCCGATAAGAATACGATGCATCGTCAGAAGTCTCGTTGTCGGTGAATGTATTTCCCGTGACATTGGTGGCTATAGCATAGTAATCCACTCCATTCTCACTACGCAGGATAGTATAACTTGCCACATCGCGACTTGAAGAAGGCGTCCAATCAAGACGGATAGAACTACCCTGCCCTGTGGCTGATAGTTCTGTTGGAGTAGCAGGTGCCGTAAGGTCTGGCGTAACATTCGTAGGAATAAAGCGCCATTGCTGACTCTTCTCTCCTGTAAAAGTATTCATTTGAATATTAGCACTAGCATTAGTACTGCCACCCTGAACATCCAGATAAAGTGCACTATGCTTACTGCGGATATAAAAAGCCCCTTCACCTGCATATTCTAAGAACCACAACTCATTCGTACCCAATCCACCAGCATAAGCGCCCACATTTGCACCAGAATTCAAATTCCAATTTAAGATATCCAGCATCATCCCTTTGTCGGTATTCAATGTGAAGGTATAGTAACTAAAATCGCCCTCTGCAGTAATTGGTTGCGGAGTGACAATCCATTGTAGATACTTTGCCGTCCCGTTATTCTTTTGAGATACTGAATTCCATCCAGACGAAGGATTAAAGGATAATCCCATAATACGACCACTATTGACATTCATCACTTTGTAGGTTCCATTAATATGGGGCATAATATCCGTTCCACTTTGTATATCGATTACCGTTTCTGCTCCTGTTTGTCCTTGCTGATAACCCGTACCGCCATTTAAAATCATCGGATACTCTCTTCCATATTCTCCATTGTACCAAACAGGACGATCGAGAGCCGCAAAAACATAGGTTGTCGTAACAGCCTGACGCTCACTTGTTCCACCAAATGCCTGAACCCTTCCATCCACCTGTCGGTAAACAGAAGCCGAAGTCCAATTATTCCGATGTTCACCATAAGCCAATCGCTTTCCTGGATTGGCATGATAAGTCGCTTTCATAAACTGACTACGACAATGCTCGCATGTACCCCACCAGATACCAGTTTGCATGCCATACTCTACGCCCACCATAGCTTCCATCGTATTGTGCAGTTCGTCAGCCGTAGCATGATGACCATAAGCGCGTACCGCCTGGAAGAAGTTGGCATAATTATTGAAGTTTCCAGCCAACTGATGTGTATTTCCCTCGTCGAGTTTTTCTTTCAAGTAATTCCACCAGTCATATGCACAATCATCGTTCAATGTATTCCCTCCACACATACGCACGCCATCATACTCTCCTTCATAGTCATTTTTAAGACTATTCACCGTTGCAAGGAAATCTGCCATACGGGTGTCACTCGAGAATCCCTGATCCCAACCAAAGTCTGGCTCATTATAAGGACTTATGCTCACTAAATTTGTCAGACCCAGTTCCTTGTATTTCTTTATATGAAGGTCTATAACTTTTGCCCAGCGTTTTCCGCGCCCCGTAGTTCCAATTTTTTCTTCATTATACCACGAATCAACAGATTCATGATCGTCGTTTATATTATAGGAAATACCATCTTTCAAATATGTCTTAATAATCTTCACACGATCTTGAATCTTTTCAATCTGGGAATCTGAAAGACTTCCGCTTTCCACACTTTCTGTAGGTCTATAGGAAGTTCGGACGATATCTATCAAGTCCTTACCTGCAAAGTTTACCCCTCGACGAATGTTGTCTTCACTTAACCAGGCAAGGTCAAGTCCCCACTCAATTGGTGTTGCAACACCTTCATCTAAATAACGGAAAGGTATCATGACATCTGGCTTTTGACTCGCTTTCATATATGAAGCACAACTGAGTACTTGGGCGGAAAGCGCATCGGCCATCACACATAATACAAGAATAGCAAGAATCTTCTTCATGGTATATTTGTTTATTCTGTTGGTTCTTTTCTTATAAAACATAAACACTCAGAGGACAATAGATACTAAATTCTACGGCTCTGAGTGTTTAGTCGAGGTGCCTAGCAGATTCGAACTGCTGTAGACGGTTTTGCAGACCGGTGACTAAGCCACTCATCCAAGGCACCATCATTTTCAGGGGCAAAGGTAATACAATATTCCGAGCCCACCAAAATTATTGTGTATTTTTTAATTTCTACCCTATTACGATAGCAATGCTAAGCATAAGCCCCATAAGCAACATATTTCGGGCATTCTCTCCGTAAAGTAACGCACTGATATTCGAGATCTTTTCCATTCGTAGCATTCTACGCATAGTTGTCGTATGAAGTATTAAATATATTGCTGCGACTACAATAGCACTCATCCACGACAAAGTTCCCATCCATGCCAAGACTAAGGTCAGTAATGCAGCAACGCAGCCCAAAGTCCAGTAAAACCACTTTCCAAATTCTTTGCCTAAACGTACAACGATGGTGTTTTTCTGCTTAGCACCATCTATCTCCATATCGCGATAGTTGTTGATCGCCAACATCGTATCTATCACCAAACCACTGATAATGGAAACAAGCACTACGGCAAACGAGAGCCCACCCGCCTGCACATAATAAGTCCCACATACAGGAACAAGGCCGAAGAATAATAGTACCATTACATCCCCTAACCCTGCGTAGGAAAAGAAACAAGAATATAAAAACGAGGTAAACATACAAGCAATGCCTATAGCCATAAGTTCCCATCCATGATATGGCATCACATCGTAGCGCATCAGGAATATTGTCGTACCTACTATCGTAGCAATAAAGAGAGACACCACGATAATCCAGACCAAGGCCCGTTGCGTAATCCAGCCATTCGCATACGCTCGTGCCATATCTTCCTGATCTTCCGTATCCAACCCCATCTTCAAATCGTAATAATCATTGTATAGGTTAGTCGCAACCTGCATAGAGGCCGCAAACAAAGCACATAAAAGTGCCGAGGTTAAATGCATCACACCTTGGCTATATGCCAGACTTGTACCAAATAATACGGGAATCAAAGCCCCAAACAAGGACTGAGGACGCGTACTGAGAAATAATGCTTTCGCTGAATTTGTTTGTATCTTCATATCTTTAAACTGTTTTTACATTCTATAAATAAAAATCCTTGGTGAGTTCTTCATAGTCCTTTGTCCGACTTCCATCCAGGTTTTGCAGTACCAGTTTTTCAGTCGTACACGCTATCTGTCCGTCTCGCGAAAAGGTAAGCAACACGCGCTTTGGCGCTTTGTGAGAAAGCGTATGTACCTCGCATTGACGAATCAAATTAAATCCACTCACAAATGCAGTGGATACAAAAGACTTATGTGTATCATATGGAAGTATTACACTAAATTGTCCATTACTCGATAGCAAACGATTTACTGCTGCCAAAAGAGCATCAGTATCAAGCGCCGAAGCATTACGGGCAAGAGCCCGACTCGCATCCTCTGGCAAAGTGTCTTCCGTAAAGAATGGTGGATTACAAAGGATACAATCAAATGGTTTCATTTCCAACTCACGAATATCAGCATTTACGATACTGACGCGAGAAGCATAAGGACTATTGTTGACATTTTCCTGAGCCTGCAGAGCAGCCTTTTCATCTATCTCCACGCCAACAACTTGTGCTTCTTCCCAACGCTGAGCAGCCATCAAAGCCACCAGTCCCGTTCCTGTTCCGATATCAAGAAGGCGCTCTCCGCAAACCTTTGCCCACGCACCCAACAATACGCCATCCGTACCCACCTTCATAGCACAGCGGTCGTGATGGATTGTAAAGCGTTTGAAGCGGAAATATGGAGTACTCACTGGATAACAGATAATAAATGTTGCACAAAAGTAGTTAAAATATCTAATAAAGCACGCAGGTATCGCATATTTTTAGTACCTTTGCGCGCTATTAAACCCGTTAATTAACAGGAATGAACGAAGACATACAAAATCCATTCTCTTTTATTGCCGATTTCGAGGGCGACATTTCGCAGGTTTCCGAAACGGAAGTCCCTACTGAGATAGCCATACTCCCCATGCGCGGGTTGATACTATTTCCTTGTGTCATGACCCCCATTAGAGTTACCCGACCAAGTTCGATGAAACTCGTCAAGCAAGCCTTCGAAACGGGTCAATTGATAGGTGCTTTCTGTCAGTTGAATGCTGACGAAGAAGACTTGAACAAGTTAGACTTATACGAATACGGCGTAGCCGCACGGGTTGTCAAACTATTGGAGATGCCCGACGGACAAACCACAGCGATACTGCAGGCTAACCAGCGCATACTGCTAACTAAATTGCATCGGGAAGACGCCGCAAATCAATCATTTTTGACCGCAACGATAGAGAAGCTCCACGACTTCTATCCCGACCAGCAAGACCTTGAATTCAAAGTATTTGCCGACACTGCACGCAAACGATCTATCCGATATATCGAGACGAACGAGGACATGCCCAACGAGGCAAAGTTCGCCATTTCAAATATATCCAACGACATATTCCTCATCAACTTCCTATGTACTAGCCTTCCCTGTTCTATTGAGGATAAGCGGGAAATGCTGCGTATGGCAATTGTCAAGGAACGCACCGCCAAACTCATACAAAGCCTAAATACGCTACAAAGCTTGGTAAATATGAAGAACCGCATTCTGCAACGCACCCATAGCGACTTGAGTCAGCAGCAACGCGAATGGTTCTTGCAGCAGGAGATGAAGAATATTCAAGACGAGTTAGGCGGCAATACTCCGACTAAGGACTCCGAGCGCTTACGCGCTGCAGCACAGGATAAGAAGATGCCTGAACATGCCAAAGAAGTATTCTACAACGAGTTAAGCAAGTTAGAGCGCATCAATCCTCAGAGCCCTGATTACAATGTAGAACTCAACCATCTGCAAACGATACTGGATTTGCCATGGGAAGAATATACTGAAGACAACCTGAACATCGATAACGCCGAAAAGGTGCTCAACCGCGACCACTACGGAATGGAGAAGGTGAAAGAGCGCATCTTGGAGCATCTTGCCGTTTTGAAACTGCGCGGTGATATGAAATCACCCATTCTTTGCCTCTATGGTCCTCCGGGTGTCGGCAAAACCTCATTAGGGCGCAGTATTGCTGCGGCGCTGAAGCGAAAGTATGTCCGGGCCTCACTCGGCGGCCTTCACGACGAGGCTGAAATCCGTGGACACCGTCGTACTTACATTGGCGCCATGCCCGGACGCATACTGAAGAACATTATCAAGGCTGGTTCCAACAACCCCGTCTTTATTCTCGACGAGATTGACAAGATCAGCGGCCAGACAGTGAACGGCGATCCTTCATCGGCATTATTAGAAGTTCTCGACCCCGAACAGAACATTGCTTTCCACGACAACTTCCTTGATATTGACTACGACCTATCAAAGGTCATGTTCATTGCTACGGCCAATGATGTCAGTCAGATACCGCGTCCCCTACTCGACCGTATGGAGCTCATCGAGGTAACAGGCTATTGCACAGAAGAAAAGATTGAGATTGCACGCAAGCACCTTATCAAGAAAGCCAAGGAGGCTAATGGCTTGTCGGGCTGCAAGGAAACCAAGATGAGCAAAGGCGCCATCGAATTTCTCATCGAGCACTATACGCGTGAAAGTGGTGTACGCGGGTTGGAAAAGCAACTCAATAAAGTATTCCGAAAGATTGCCCTAAATAAAGCACGCACGGAACAGACAGAGAAAAGCATAACCATCGAAACGGTGAAGCAGTTGTTGGGCAAGGAACCTTACAATCGCGACAGTTATCAAGGCAACGGAACGGCTGGTGTTGTTACTGGCTTGGCATGGACCAGCGTGGGCGGAGAGATACTTTTCATCGAGACCAGTCTTAGCAAAGGACAGAACGGCAAACTGACTATCACGGGAAATCTCGGTGATGTTATGAAGGAAAGTGCCATGCTAGCCCTCGAGTACATCAAAGCGCATGCAGACACCCTACATATCAACAACAAGATATTCGAACACTGGAACATCCACTTGCATGTACCTGAAGGAGCAACGCCAAAGGACGGTCCTTCGGCGGGTATTACCATGGCTACCTCGCTCGCCTCTGCGTTGACTCAGCGCAAGGTACGCCCCTATCTGGCCATGACAGGCGAGATTACCCTACGCGGAAAAGTTCTGCCCGTTGGTGGCATTAAGGAGAAGATACTTGCAGCCAAGCGTGCTGGCATTCGCGAAATCATAATCAGTAAAGACAATCGCAAGGACATCGAGGAAATACCCGAGATGTATCTTGAAGGGGTTAGTTTCCATTATGTGGACACCGTGAAGGATGTCTTCGCCTACGCCCTGCTGGACGAGAAAGTGGACAATGCCGTTACATTTGAAATTGAAGATTAAAACTTGAAATCTGCGAGTCGTGCAATTTGAACTTCAACATACCGACAACAAAACGAATGCCCGTGCCGGCCTTATCACAACGGCACACGGGCAGATAGAGACACCTATATTCATGCCTGTCGGCACGGTCGGCAGTGTAAAGGGAGTATTGCAACGCGACCTGAAAGAGGAAGTGAAGGCACAGATTATACTCGGCAACACTTATCACCTCTACCTTCGTCCCGGCACGGATATCCTTGAGCAAGCAGGCGGACTGCATAAATTCATCAATTGGGATCGTCCCATGCTGACTGACAGCGGAGGCTTTCAGGTGTTTTCCCTTACTGGTATACGGAAACTGAAAGAAGAGGGATGTTACTTCCAAAGTCATATCGATGGCTCACGCCATTTCTTTTCGCCCGAACGGGTAATGGATATCGAGCGTAGCATTGGGGCGGACATCATCATGGCACTCGACGAATGTCCTCCTGGAACCAGTGAATACGCCTATGCCAAGAAGAGTCTTGGGCTTACACACCGCTGGCTCGACCGTTGTTTCAAACGCTACAATGAGACTGAGCCCAAGTACGGATACCATCAAAGTCTATTTCCCATCGTGCAGGGCTGTACTTTTAAGGATCTCAGACAACAATCGGCAGAGTTCATCGCCTCTAAAGAGGCTGACGGCAATGCCATAGGCGGATTGGCCGTGGGCGAACCGGCAGAGGTAATGTACGAAATGATTGAAGTCGTCAACGAGATACTACCCAAGGAGAAACCGCGATACCTTATGGGAGTAGGTACTCCTGCCAACATACTCGAAAGCATCGAGCGCGGCGTGGATATGTTCGACTGTGTCATGCCCACCAGAAACGGGCGAAACGCCATGCTGTTTACTTCAGAAGGCATCTTGAATATGCGCAACAAGAAATGGGAAAACGATTTCTCCCCCATCGACCCTAATGGCACGGCAAGCGTGGATACACTATACACCAAAGCCTACCTCCACCATCTATTTAAGGCACAGGAACTATTGGCACTGGAAATTGCCAGTATTCACAACCTTTCTTTCTACTTGTGGCTCGTTGGCGAAGCACGCAAGCACATCATGGACAATACTTTCTCGTCATGGAAGAGTTTCATGATGAACCGCGTGACGAACAGATTGTAAGAACTGTGACATTCATATAGTCAAATGAGACGAATACCATTCCTCAAACGAATAGATACCTACCTCATCGGCAAATTCCTAGGTACCTATTTCTTTTCCATACTGCTTATCATCAGTGTGGCCGTGGTGTTCGACTACAACGACAATATCGACAAACTGGTGCAGAACGGCGCACCCTGGCAGGAAATACTGCAATACTACCTTAACTTTATTCCCTACTACGCCAATCTATTCTCTTCGCTGTTCATCTTCATAGCCGTCATATTCTTCACGAGTAAGTTGGCAGGCAACAGCGAAATCATTGCCATGCTCAGTGCGGGCATCAGTTTCCGTCGACTGATTCATCCCTACATGATTAGCGCAGCTGTGATTGCTGCCATCACCTTTGTGCTTAGTTCCGAGGTGATACCTCGTGGAAGTGCCGAGCGACTAGCCTTTGAGAACCAATACAAGCGAAGGAAGAAGGACGCCACCTATGCCGAGAATGTACAGATGCAGGTGGATACTGGTGTGATAGCCTTTATCGAGCACTTCGACGGCCCTAGCAAGACGGGCTACCGCTTTCAACTCGATAAATTCGAAAAGAAGAAACTCGTCTCTCACCTCACCGCTACGCGTATCACCTACGATACACTCTCCAACGAACGCTTTCACTGGAAGATATACAATGCTACCATGCGCGACATGCGCGGTATCCGTGAGAAGATTACCCACAAAGCCGTCATCGACTCCGTACTAATCATGGAGCCCTCCGACTTCCTTGCTACACGGAATTTCCAGGAAACCATGACCAACAAGGAACTGCTCGAGCATATCGAGCGGGCACAAATCCGAGGCACAGGTAATATTACACCCTTCCGCATCGAATATTACAAGCGCTACGCCGCGGCCTTTGCCTCCTTCATCATGACTATTATCGGCGTTACCCTATCCAGCCGTAAGCGCAAGGGCGGCATGGGTTTCTCGTTAGGTGTAGGATTAGGACTCAGCGTAGCCTATGTCTTTTTCCAAGCCATCACGGCAGGCTTTGCCACCAATGCCAATGTACCACCATTGCTCGCCGTATGGCTCCCCAACATCGTGTTTGCCATTATAGCCTTCTATCTTTACAAAAAGGCTCCAAGATAAATCTCAATATATAGTTACAACTGTGGATTTCTACGACTTACCTTTATGCGACGGCGTGCTCGATGCACTCGACGACATGAATTTTACTGATACAACACCTATCCAGGAACACAGCATACCGCCCATTCTCGAGGGACGCGACCTGATGGGCATTGCCCAAACGGGTACGGGAAAGACAGCAGCCTATTTGCTCCCCGTATTGTCTATGCTCAGCGAGGGCAACTACCCTAAGGATGCCATCAATTGCGTCATTATGTCGCCCACACGCGAACTGGCGCAGCAAATTGACCAAGCCATGCA
This sequence comes from Bacteroidaceae bacterium, assembly GCA_017960985.1. Taxonomy (GTDB): domain Bacteria; phylum Bacteroidota; class Bacteroidia; order Bacteroidales; family Bacteroidaceae; genus Physcousia. The sequence continues at coordinate 15,689 of JAGCYD010000021.1, read as the reverse complement.
GGGCTTTGCCTATTACCTCGACGGCATCAGTAGCGTAGCGGTATATGGCGGCAACGACGGTATTCGTTACGAGCAAGAGAAGCGTGGCTTCGACACGGGAGCCAGTATTATCATTGCCACACCGGGCCGGCTCATCAGTCATTTGGCCTTAGGCAATATCGACCTCTCACGCATTTCTTTCTTCATACTCGACGAAGCCGACCGTATGCTGGATATGGGATTCGCCGACGACATCATGCAGATTGCCAAATACCTGCCTACGGAACGGCAGACCATCATGTTCTCTGCTACGATGCCCGAAAAGATTGGCGAACTTGCCAAGACCATTTTGCGCAACCCCGTGGAAGTAACTCTTGCCCTGTCGCGCCCAGCCGACGGCATCCATCAAAGCACTTACATCTGCTACGAAGGACAGAAACTCGGCATCATCAAGTCCATATTCCAACAGCGCGAGCCCCGTCGTGTTATCATATTCGCAGGCTCCAAACTGAAGGTCAAGGACCTTAGCATCTCTCTCCATCGCGAGGGCTTCAATGTCGGAGCCATGCACAGCGACCTGCAACAGAGTGAGCGCGACGATGTCATGTTCCGCTTCAAGAGTCAGAAGATAAACATTCTCGTGGCAACCGACATTGTGGCACGAGGCATCGACATTGACGATATTCAGATTGTCATCAACTATGATGTGCCCCACGACGCAGAGGACTATGTCCACCGCATAGGGCGTACTGCCCGTGCAGGAGCAGAAGGTGCAGCCATCACGCTCGTAAGTCAGAAGGACCAGCCCTACTGGCGCACCATTGAGCACTTCCTTGGCTACAGCATCACGCGCGAGCCCATTCCAGCCGAACTGGGCGATACGCCCGAATACAAAAAGGATAGCAAGCCCCACAAAGGCGGTAAGTTCAACAGCCACACAAAAGGTCATAAGCCTTCGGGCAAAAAGCCGAATAAGCCACGGCCCAATAATGGCAAGCCCAGAGGAAAGCAGCACAACAACAAACAGCAATAGTATTGTGCGTATCTACGGAATACTATTGCGAAGGGGCTTACAATACTATTGCGAGAGCCGACGGAATAGTATTGTTCATCCAGAAAGAAAGTATTAAATCAATTGTATGTCCTCGATGTGATTGACCTCGGGACTGGAGTCTTCAGGCATTCCAATAACGGTTATCACATCGAAGCGACAAAGTTTGTCAATCCTATTAGACTTAATATAGTGGTTCATGGCCAGCCTCAGGTTCTGCATCTTCCTATAATCCACAGCCGTCTCCGGCTCGGTATATAGACGATTGCGACGCGTCTTTACCTCCACAAAGACAAGAACCTTGCCCTTTTGGGCTATTATGTCGATATCGCGATGAGCCGATTTCCAGTCGCGCTGGATTATGCGATAACCATTATCCACAAGATAATGCACAGCCACTTCCTCGCCCCATCTGCCCAAATCATTATGCGTGGCCATACCCGTAAATAACTGTACAAAAGAGGGAATCCCCCTACTTCACCCTGTTGTTCTCAGGGAATACGACCTTGGGCGTAAAGCGCTTGGCCTCCTCAAAGTCCATAAGGGCATAGGAGATGATAATGACTGTGTCGCCGACCAGAACCTTACGCGCAGCCGCACCATTCAGGCAGACACAACCCGAGCCACGCTGTCCGCGAATGACATAGGTCTCGAACCGCTCGCCATTGTTATTGTCGAGCACCTGTACCTTCTCGCCGGCAATGAGCCCTGCAGCATCCATCAAATCCTCGTCAAGAGTGATGCTGCCCATATAGTTCAGATTGGCTTCAGTTACACGAACGCAATGCAGTTTGGATTTCAAAACTTCTATCATCATGTCATTAACCTTTGTATCGAATATGATCTATCAGTCGGATAGGTTGCGAGCCACAGAACACTGTGATACAACCTACTATGTCGTCACTTTCATTCCAGTCCTGCACATCGGCCAGCGACTTGCCATCGACGATGCTGTAATATTGTACTTTCAGTCCCGATACGGCATTGATGGTTTCTACCACCCAGTCGTGGAGGCTTGCGACAGACTTTTCGCCCATGAGTTCCTTGCTCTTGCAGAGCGTCTGATATATCTGGCTGGCCGTCTGCCGTTCCTCTGCCGTCAGCAATGTATTACGGCTGCTCATGGCCAAGCCGCCCTCCTCGCGCACAACAGGACAGGGAACAATCTCAAGGGGGAAACCTAAATCCTCCACCATGCGGCGTATGACGGCTATCTGCTGGAAGTCCTTCTCCCCAAAATAAGCCCTGTCGGGCATTGTCATGAAAAATAGTTTGCTGACAATCTGGCACACGCCATTGAAGTGCCCAGGACGGAATGCGCCCTCCATGACCGTATCCGTCGGGGGATAACTGAACTGGCGTGTATCGGGTTCGGGATATATCTCATCGACTGACGGGGCGAAGGCTATCGTGGCACCACATTGCTCCAACAGGGCACAATCCGCTTCGAGGGTACGAGGATACTTTGCCAAATCCGTCTGGTCATTGAATTGAGTGGGATTGAGAAATATGCTGACAACGGTCACATCATTATCCTTCACACTGCAACGGACAAGCGAGGCATGACCCTCGTGAAGTGCCCCCATCGTGGGGACAAGACCTATCGACCGCCCCTGCTGGCGTTCACCGTCGAGGATTGTCTGCAATTCTGCTATCGTAGCAACACGTATCATAGCTAATTCTCCTTTAAGCGCTGCAAAATAACGCATAAATATCGAAATAGTGAAAAAAACAGGGCATTAAATAGCAAAAAAGGTTAATTGCAGCCATAAAAGCAAGGGCAAAGGGCATGATATCAGTTTTTTTTCGTAACTTTGCAACGCTAAATAATGTGTACTGATGAAAGCGGAGAAGATATTATTCGTCACTCAGGAAATAGACCCCTATGTCCCTAAATCTGACTTGACATGTCTGGGACACGAACTCCCCCTACTCTCTCTCGACCAAGGACGGGAGATTCGTTCTTTTATGCCCAAATGGGGAGGTATCAACGAGCGCAGGAATCAACTGCACCCCGTACAGCGTATTTCGGGCATGAACTTGATTGTCAACGACACCGACTATCAACTCATCCTGAAGGTTGCGTCGGTTGTGGGCACAAGGATGCAGGTTTACTTTATCGACGAAGAAGAATTCTTCGGCAAACGCACTGCTGAGTGCGACCGCGAAGGAAAGGAATATACAGACAATGCCGCCCGTGCCGTGTTCTATGCCCGTGCCGTACTGGAGACCGTAAAGAAGATGCGCTGGGTGCCCGACATCGTTCATTGTCAAGGATGGATTTCTTCCCTTGTTCCTGTGTACCTAAAGACGGCCTACGCCGAAGAACCTTACTTCAAGAGTAGCAAAGTGGTCTATACGGTGACAGACAACAAACTGACCCTTCCCACAAGCGAAGACTTCGGCAATATACTTGCTTTCAGGAATGCCGACGGCAAGTGTTTTAAGGAGTTCGGCAAGAGCCTTACGCCTATTAACTTGCTGAAACTTGCCGTCAAATACTCCGACGGCGTGACATTCACCACAAAGGAGCCGAACCCTGAAATCCTTGCTTACGCCAAGGAGCAAAACAAGATTATCATGGACGCGCCCTCCGACACACTTACAGATTATACTGACCTCTTCGACAAAGTGTGGAGCGAAGGACAGACACCCACTCCCGAAGGATAGATTCACTATGCGCCCTGTATATAAAGGTATAGCCCTGTTGCTGACCATGCTGTCGCTGACGGCATGCGACGACAATACTTCGGACATCGGTATATTCCCTGAGTCTGACGGCATCACAAACTCATCCGAGACCTACGAATTGACTACGCGCTCTATCGAGATGGGGCCTGTGCTTGCCAGCAGTACGGTTAATTACCTAGGCAGCATCACCGACCCCGAGACAGGGACAAATATTACCGCAGATTTTGCCGCGCAGTTCTATGTACTGGAGAACTATAGTTTCCCCCTGCAGGAAGATATGGTGGGAGACGAGGACGGCGAGGAGAAGACGGGTATCGTTCAATGCGACTCGTGCGAAGTTCGCCTATTCTTCAGCGACTACTACGGTGACGGGAACAATCCCATGAAAGTGGAGGTGTACGAGTTGTCGAACGAGAATATACTATCGGAAGACGAGGTGTATTACACGGACATTGACTTGTCTCAGTATCTGCCTGCCGATGCGAAGCCTATAGCGTCGCGCGTGTTCACGCCCATCGACTACAACATGGATGAGGAAACGCTGTCGGGCGACGGATACAGCAAAAATGTGCGCGTGGTTCTGCCCAAGTCTTTTGGACAGCGCATCATGGAGGCTTACTACAGCCATCCCGAATACTTCAAGAACTCGTACTATTTCATCCGCAATGTATTCCCCGGCTTCTATTTCAGGACTACTGGCGGAAAGGGGACGATGCTGTCGGTATATGTGGGTACGATAAACCTGTTCTTCCGCTATGCTGACGGCGACGGCGAGGTGTATGATGCGGTGACGCGGTTCGCTGCCACGCCGGAGGTTTTGCAGAGCACGCACTTCGCGAATGCCAATATGGAGACGCTGCTGGCGGACAACAGTTGCACTTATCTGAAGACACCCGCCGGCATCTGCACGGAGATGACGCTGCCCATCGACGAACTCTTTGCCGACGAACACGCCTCGGACAGCATCAGCCTGGCGAGCGTCACGCTGACGCGATACAACAAGGAGCAGAACGAGTACCAGCTGGGGACGCCGAGCGAACTGCTGATGGTGAGGAAGGGCGACATGAGCGACTTCTTCACGGAGCATCGCGTTTCGAACAGCCGCACCAGTTACACGACTTCGTTCAGCAGCGCATACAATTCATACACATTCAGCAACATCTGCCGCTTGCTCAGTTATTGCAAACACGAGAAGGCCGCCATGGAAGAGAAGTTTGCACAAGGCGAAATCTCGCAGGCAGAGTTAGACACCTATCTCGAGGACTGGAACAAAGTGGTTCTTGTCCCCGTCGTCACGAGTACGAACACGAGCGGAGCGCAGGTGAGTGTGACCCACGACTTGAGCCTAAACAGCATTCGACTAGTCGGTGGCGACACGAAAATCAAGATGCAGGTGGTGTACAGCAAGTTCCATCAGAATTAACATGATTACGCTTCTCATTGCCAGACACGGGCAGACGGAAGAGAATGTCGCCCGCATCCTACAGGGACAGATTCCGGGACACCTCACGGAGGAAGGCATCAGTCAGGCCCGGCAGATGCGGGAGCAACTGAAGGACACGCGGATTGACCTCATTGTCAGCAGCGACCTGAAGCGTGCTACGGACACGGCCGCCATCATCAGCGAGCCGCACGGCGGGCACTTCATTACGGAACCTCTGTTGCGCGAGCGCGATTTCGGCAAATACACGGGCGAGCCGTACATCAACATCAGCCGCGCCATCGACGACCCCAACGCCGAGACGATGGAGCAGGTGTCCGACCGCGCCATCCGATTCCTGACGAAACTTGCCCGCGAGCACGATGGGGAAACCATTCTGGCAGTCAGCCACGGGCTGTTCCTGCGCGTGCTGCAGAGCGTGTTTCACCATGCCGACATCCACGACATTCCGCGCATGGACAATGCCGAAATCCGCACACTGACGCTCTCTCCAGGCCAGGAGTTCACGGTCGTCACGCAGGAGGTCGGCACCACGGCAAACTGAATGTACCGCCTACTTTGGTTGTGCAGGCGGCAAGGTTTTCACAAAAAGGATTTACATTATCTCGACTACAAGCGGGTGACATAGCCTCTTGACATAGTCCTGCATCAGAGCATCCCACACGCCCTGCGAGGGTACATCGTATTTGCTCCATCCCGTGCCGAAGTAGTAAACAAAAGGTGCGCCAGGCGAATAGGTCGTCTGCCCCAGTACATGACCGATGCCGCCCGCCCGTTCCTTGTCAAGCGACTGGTACTTAATCGACTTCATCCGTCCTGGGAACAGCAAACCGATGTACAACTGTCCGTTCTGCCCCTCGGGCGTGTCCAGCGCATCGGCGTAAGTCACATAGCCCATCCGCTTGTTTATCGTGTAAGTCGCCGGCTGGCTCTTGTGCACCACGATACCTGCGGCCACCTGCCGCGTCTGCTCCGCATCGAAACTCACCTCACAACGCGCCAGATGTGAACCGCGGTCCTGACTGATGAGGCGCGTCTCCACCACCCCGTCGGCACCCGGGAACATCGTCTCGCGCACGACAAACCTCAGCGGACCATTCTCCATAATCTCCGCCTTTTCGTACACATCGGACATCACCAGGCCGTTACCGTCTACCGTCGCAGGAGCCCCCGCGCCCAGCGTAGCGCCAACCGTGTAGGCATCCATGCCCTGCCCCTTGTCGCGATGATAGGTGTACACATCGCGATGAATCTGCGCCCACTCGCCACCGCGCCCCTGCCGCTTCAGTCGTTCGTTCACTCCGTAACTCGTCAGTTCGTTGTGATACAGTGCATCCTGCACAGGATACGGGACATTCTTCGTGAATATATCAAAGCCAGACACGCCCCGCCCATACATCTTCGGGCCGTAGAAACGCCACGCATTCTTGTCATTCTCCCAGGTCAGGTCGTCCTCTCTGTCGGGATACACGCGCCCGTTGCAATCCAGCCGATACACCCCGGGCTCGCCCGTGACGATGGTGAACACCGCTGAAGACTTCGGAGCGACAAATACTTGTACTAGAATCTTGCCGTTGCGCGTCAGTTGGTAAGGCACCTCCACACAATCACCGTCCAGCACAACAAACTGGCGTCCACCGCCGATATCCAACTTGCGGAACACGCTCTGCGCATCCAACTCCACCACATCCTGACGATTATCCTCTGTCGGGTTCTTCACGGTGAAAGTCATCCGTCTCGCCTTCTGCGCAACGGCTGGAGCACCAGGTCGCGTCCCGATGGCCGTCGTTCCGTCCACATAGCGCACCCGCTCACAAGCCGCCAACAGCCACGCCCCCGTACCGAAAGGAGCCTGACTGCGCGCATCGACTATCTTCGTTGGGTCCGGTTTCTCGCCGATGGGCTGTACAAAACCAACGCTTCCGTCCGCCTGCAGAGCCACATCTCTCAGATACTTCCACGCCTTCTCAATCGTCTTTCCATACTTCGCCTTGTCCAGATAACCATGATTCACGCCCCACTCCAGACCATAGCAGAAGAAAGCAGTACCGCTTGTTTCTGGCCCCGGAGCATCCTCTTCGCAAAGCATCGAACGGCTCCAGTACCCGTCAGGACGCTGACAGCGCGCCACGCCCTCCGCCAATTGCTGGAAACGAGTGACGAATATCTCGCGGTAACGATAGTCCTTCGGCATGTCCGCCAACACCTTCGCCAGTCCCGCCAGTACCCATCCGTCGCCACGCGCCCAGAAACTCTTTCCGCCGTTACACGAGGTAGTCACCTTCGGCCAGATATATTTTCCGTCTCGGTAGTACAACTGCGCATCAGCGTCCCACATAAGCGAATCGCTCCACAGAAAGTTCTCATACAACTTATCCAAATACATTTCGTCCCCCGTCAGTAGATACATCTTCGTCATCACTGGCATCACCATATAAAGTGCATCAGCCCACCACCAGAACTTATTGTCCGCCATACTACATTCGTAGGACATCACTTCTTTGGCTCGCTCCACCTTATATGCAGTCGGCACCAAGCGATACATATCAATGTAAGTTTGGAAACATATCTGCCAGTCGCCGAATAGTACAAAATCCTGTCCTTCGCCATACCACTGGTATTTCCAGTTCTGTTTATCGTTCGACTTCGCACCCTTCCACTCGTTGTGACGACACCAGCGGTCCGCATATTCGTACCACTCGGCACGCCCCGTCAGTCTGTACGCCTCCATATTACCCGTGTAATAGGCAGCATTGTCCCAAAAGGCACGCTGATTGGGCGAGTTGTTCGCCTGCCAATAATTATTCACCTTCTCAATCAAGGATAGCACCTCACTCGCCTCACTCGCACGAAGCAAACCACTCACAGCCAAAAATAAGGCAAAGATGGTCAAACGAAAGTTCTTCATAGTATTCATGATAATTTACACAAAGTTAGCGAAAAGCTTGCGGAACAGCAAAATGAAGGGCATGAAAAATGCAGATGTAAAACAATGTAGACAAGAAATTGCGGCACGAATGTATGATTAGTCGGAGATTTTGCGTACCTTTGACCAAAATAAAACTATTAACCGAACTTTAATTCAATAAACTATGAAGAAAATCAATCTTATTATGGGAGCCGCACTGCTGTGCATCAGTAGCAGCGCAATGGCACAGAGCGAGAAAAGCAGTCTTGACTGGATGAATCAGTTTGATAGAGAAGTCGTTTCGTTGAGCAGTGAAATCAAGTCACTGGAAGTAAAGTTAGGTGCCGACAAGAACAACACCGAACTGAAAGCCGAAGTAAAGAAGAAGAAAGAAGATCTGAAAGCAGCAAAGGCCAACTTGAAGGTGGCAAAGGCTGCATACAAGAACGAGCAGAATGCCGAAAAGGAAGTGGCTAAAGCAAAAGCAAATGTCACAAAACTGCACAACAAGACCAACAAGGCCCATGCTGAAATCACCAAGGCTGAAGCCAATGTAACGAAGGCTGAAAAGAAAGTACAGACAGCCGAAGCCAAAGTCATAAAGGCCGAAGAGGCTGTAGCCAAGGCACAGCAGAAGGTTGAAACGGCTAAGCAGAATGTCGTAAAGGCTCAGGACGATGTAACCAAGGCGAAGAATGCCGTAGAGCAGGCTCGCATCAAGGCCGACAATGCCGCTAACGACGCACAGGCTAATCAAGATGCCATCCAACTGGCAGAGCAGAAAAAAGCCGTCGCAAGAGAAGTCATCGAAAAGGGCATAACCATTCGTGCCGACGGCACAAGCGGACGATAAGCCTAAATATTACCGTTCTTTGACAGCATTGCGTAGCAAGTCGGCAAACTCATGATTTTTCAATCCCCATTGGGGAGCGACAAGTAAATTGGCTGGCGAACTGCTGACAAAACGCTCAAAAACCAGCGACGGCGGTAATAGAGAAATATAATCGAGCACAAGCTCAATATACTCATCAACAGATGGCAGGTGCCAAGGGTGCGCCTGCCATTCTTCGTGCATACGCGTTCCACGGATAATTTGCAGTTGGTGAAGTTTCAATGTGGTTAGGGGCAATTGTGCAACAAGCTTCGCTTGTCGCATCAGTTCATCGTGTCCTTCACCTGGTAATCCGAGTATGATATGCGCCCCCACACGAATACCTCGCTGTGCCGTTCGTTCAATGGCACGAACCGAATCGGCATACGAATGTCCACGATTGATGTGGCGCAATGTATCGTCGTTCGCACTCTCAACACCATATTCTATAATAAGGAAAGTACGGTGATTCAGTTCCTCAAAATAGTCCAACAAGGCATCGGACATACAGTCGGGACGAGTACCGATAACCAACCCAACCACATCTGGCACACTCAAAGCCTCCTCATACAAACGGATGCAACGCTTAACATCTCCATAAGTATTCGTATAAGCCTGAAAGTATGCAAGATATTTCATCTCGGGATACTTCCGCGAGAAAAAGCGCTTGCCCTCCTCTAACTGCTGCGTCACGCTCTTCTCCGTCTGACAATATTCAGGGTTGAAAGTCTGGTTGTTACAGAACGAACATCCCCCATGCCCCACCCGACCGTCTCGATTGGGACAGGTGAAGCCGGCATTGATGGATATCTTCTGTACTTTCGTGCCCAACTGCTCTTTCAGCCACGCACCATATTCGATGTACTTCATACGGGTGCAAAATTACGCATTTCCTCTATTTATTTTCCATCTTTGGGTAATAATTTGTATCTTTGACCTATCGGTCTTAGATACTCACGCTCGACAATATGCAAATAAATTTGCTATTGTGCTCGCTTAATTGTATCTTTGACCTCAGAAACCAAAAACTATAACCATGAAGAGAATTCTCTGTGCAATATGTATCCTAGCCCTTCATACAATTCTACATGCTGGCGAGAACCTAAACCTGAAGGACCTGTGCAACGGTGTATATGCCGCGAAGCGCATACAATCCGTCACACCATTGAATGACGGGCTTCGCTATGCCCAACTAAGCAGCGACGCCAAACAAATCATAGCCTATTCCTTCAAAAACGGGGAACAGACGGAAGTGCTGTTCGATGTAGCCAATACGAAAGGAAAGAATAAACTCAACCACATCGATGGCTACATCATGAGTCCCGACGAGAAGAACATCCTGATTCAAACGGAGACAAAACCCATATACCGTCGTTCGAAAACGGCCATCTATTATATATATAATGTACAGAACCGCACTTTGATTCCTTTGAGCGACAACGGACCTCAGGAATGCCCGATATGGAGCCCCGATGGCTACTTGATCGCTTTCGTCCGCGACAACAACATCCATCTCGTAAAACTGCTGTTCAATAACAGTGAAAGTCAGGTAACTAAGGACGGCGAATACAACCACATCCTCAACGGAAAGCCCGACTGGGTGAACGAAGAAGAATTTATCAGCGACCGTAGCCTTGTCTTCAATGCCGACAATACCATGCTTTGCTGGATTCGATACGACGAGACTCGTGTTGGTCAGTACTCTTTCCCCTGGTACAAGGGAATGAATCCAGAAAAAGAGCAGTATCTCACCTACCCCGGCAGTTTTGAATACAAGTATCCTATGGCTGGCGAAGAAAACAGTCAAGTGAGCGTTCTCTCCTATGATATCAAGAGTCACCAGACACGCACCCTACAGATTCCATTGGAAAAGGAAGGCTACATCCCACGCATATTCATGACGAGCGACCCGATGAAGATTGCCGTTGTAACCCTCAACCACCATCAGGACCGCATGGACATCTATATGGCCAATCCACGAAGTACGGAAGCCCGACTTGCCGTACGCGACGAGGTAGACAAGTACATCGGCGAGAATTCATACAACCAAATGAAGTTCTTCGACGGAGGGTTTGCTATGTGCAGTGAACGCAGCGGATGGAACCATATCTATCAGTACGACCTAAACGGAACACTTAAGCGACAAGTCACGAAAGGCAACTTTGTCGTGACAGACTTTTACGGCTACGATACCAAGACACAGACTTTCTACTATGCCAGCAACGAGGGAAATCCCCTGCAACGCAGCATTTATAAGACCGATGCCAAGGGGAAGGTTACAAAACTCTCGGCTCGAGTAGGAACAAACAGCGCCACATTCAGTAAGTCTTTCCAATACTTTATGAATGTATATAGCAATATGAATACGCCTCCCGTGACTTCCCTTTATGACAATACAGGAAAGTCGTTGAAGGTGCTACTCGACAATAAGGAACTGACCCAGAAACTCTCATCCAAGAACCTCGGACAGAAAGAGTTCTTCACATTCAGGATACCTGACGGAACAGAACTGAACGGCTATATGGTGAAGCCCTACGACTTCGACCCGTCCAAACGCTACCCCGTCATTCTCTATCAATATAGTGGTCCTGGTAGTCAGATGGTACTTGATAGTTGGAGTACGGGAAATATGGGCGGTTGTCTCTATGAACAGTATATGGGAGAGTTGGGCTTCATTACCGTATGCGTAGATGGTCGCGGTACAGGAGGCAGAGGTGCTGCCTTCGAAAAGCAGACCTATCTCCGAATGGGAGAGAAAGAATCCACCGACCAAGTAGAGACCGCACTCTATCTGGCTACCCTGCCTTATGTTGATAAAGACCGAATCGGTATCTGGGGCTGGTCCTATGGCGGTTACTGCACACTGATGAGTATGAGCGAAGGGCGTCCCGTATTTGCCGCAGGCGTTGCCGTTGCTCCTACCTCCAGTTGGCGATACTATGACACCATCTATACCGAGCGCTTCATGCGCACGCCGAAGGAAAATCCCGATGGCTATGCCGAAGTCAGTGCAATTGCACGCGCTTCATTATTGAGCGGAAATTTGCTCATCTGTCACGGACTTGCTGACGACAATGTCCACTTCCGCCACACAGCGGAATACGCAGAAGCGTTGGTTCAAGCCGACAAGGACTTCAAGATGCTGGCCTATACCAACCGCAATCACAGCATTTATGGTGGCAACACACGCTACCACCTTTTCCGACAAATAACACAATGGTTCCAAAAAGAGATGTAAGGTGACCTTACATCTCTTTTTTAATGTGACTGGTGGTTAATGCAGATACCCTGCTTGTACCATTCATATAGGCGATGTATGCCTTCGTCAATCTCTATTTTGTGGTGCCATCCCAAACGATGTAGTTTGCTAACATCCGTCAGTTTCTTCATCGTACCATCCGGTTTATCAACATTCCAGAGCAATTTACCCTTGAAACCGATTTCCGTTTTTATCTTCTCAGCACATTCCTTGATGGTCAGTTGCTTGCCCGTACCTACATTAATGTGGCAGTTACGAACTTCCTTGATGCCATCATGGTTCACGACAAAATCAGACTTATCCAGTACATCCTTAAAGTCAACATTCAGCAGGACATGTACGCTGGCATCGGCCATCTCCTCGCTCCACAGGAACTCGCGAAGCGGTGCGCCTGTGCCCCACAGCGTCACACTTTCGGGACGAATGCCATAGTGTGCCAGCACACTGAGGATGTCTTCTTCCGAGGAGTTTCCATCCACAACAATATCCTTGCCCTTGATAGATACAGGGCGCAGGGCAACATCCTTGCGCACGGCATCCCAATCGTTCTCGTTCAGGCATTTAGCCAGATATATCTTACGAATCATGGCAGGCAACACATGACTGTTCTCCAAGTGGAAGTTGTCATTCGGCCCATAAAGATTCGTAGGCATGACTGCGATGAAGTTCGTGCCATACTGAAGATTGAAAGACTCGCACATCTTCAATCCTGCAATCTTGGCGATGGCATATGGTTCGTTGGTATATTCCAATGGACTTGTCAGCAGGCAATCCTCAGGCATCGGCTGTGGTGCTTCGCCTGGATAGATACAAGTAGAACCCAGGAACAAAAGTTTCTTCACACCATGTTTCCACGACTCCCCGATGATGTTTTGCTGTATCTGCAGGTTCTGATAGATGAAGTCTGCACGATACTGCAGGTTCGCCATGATTCCGCCCACATGAGCTGCAGCAAGCACCACGGCATCGGGACGCTCCGTGTCGAAGAACTCTTTTACGGCCACAGGGTCAAGCAAATCCAGTTCTGCATGTGTCCGCCCTATCAGGTTGGTATATCCCCTACTAAGCAGATTGTTCCAAATGGCAGAGCCTACCAGTCCTCGATGACCAGCAACATATATCTTTGCAGATTTGTCTATCATTTCACGACTCCTTTCTCCAGATACTCAGCAAGGTTCATATGCACTCGACTGGCAGCATCGTCGGCAGCCACCTTCTTCATGTCGTGCTCAACCATCAAGGCCACAAGTTGCTCGAAAGTTGTCTTGGCTGGATTCCAACCCAGTTCGCGCTTAGCCTTTGTGGGGTCGCCCCACAGGTTCACGACATCCGTCGGACGATAAAAGTCGGGGCTAACTTCAACCAATACACGGCCCGTCTTCTTGTCTATACCCTTCTCATTCTCGCCCTCGCCCTGAAACTCCAGTTCGATGCCGACATGCTTGAATGCCAGATAGCAGAATTCGCGTACCGAATGCTGCACACCTGTGGCAATCACGAAGTCTTCAGGCGTTTCGTGCTGTAGTATCAGCCACATGCACTCCACATAATCCCTGGCATATCCCCAGTCACGCAAACTGGAAAGATTACCCAGATAGAGTTTATCCTGCTTGCCCTGAGCGATGCGTGCGGCAGCCAAAGTTATCTTTCGTGTTACGAAAGTTTCGCCTCTACGCTCACTTTCATGATTGAACAATATTCCACTGCAGCAGAACATGTTATATGCCTCGCGATATTCCTTGATTATCCAATATCCATAGAGCTTGGCAACCGCGTATGGGCTATAGGGATGGAATGGAGTCTTCTCGTTCTGGGGCACCTCCTCCACTTTGCCATAAAGTTCACTTGTCGAAGCCTGATAGATACGGCAAGACTTCTCCAGATGGTTGGTTCTTACGGCTTCAAGGATACGCAGTACACCCACAGCATCCACATCGGCGGTAAACTCAGGAGCATCGAAACTAACCTGCACATGACTTTGCGCAGCCAAGTTGTATATTTCCGTCGGTTGCACCAGCCCCACCAGTTTTACCAGCGACATCGAATCGTTCATGTCGGCGTAGTGCAGGTGAAAGTTCGGAGTACCCTCGAGATGTGCAATACGCTCGCGATAATCCACCGAGCTACGGCGGATAAGTCCGTGTACACTATATCCCTTTCCCAGCAGGAACTCACTCAAGTAAGAACCGTCCTGTCCCGTTACGCCTGTTATCAGTGCAACTTTTCTTTCCATAATCTATTTGCTATATTCCTTTATCAGTTGTTCATTTTCCAATTTGCAGATAAGCAGTACATCATCCTGCTCTGCCACGATGTATCCGTCCAGCCCTTGTACGATGACACGCTTCTCCTCGGTGGCATGCACAATCGTGTTCTTCGTATCGAATGCCCTTATATCGTTTCCTATCAGCGAATTGCCATACCTGTCGCGAGGCGTGTTCTCCCGCAGCGAGCCCCATGTGCCGAGGTCGCTCCAACCGAAACTAGCTGGGAAGCAGAAGATTTCCTCCGCATTCTCCATAATAGCATAATCGACGGAGATATTGTCGCACTTGGGGAATTGCTCATCGATACGAGCCTGCTCTTCAGGTGTACCATATACAGGCAATAGGTTCTCGAATATCTCCGAAATGCCAGGCGCATAGATGCGGAAGGCATTCACGATGGTATTTACATTCCAGATAAAGATACCTGCATTCCAGAAGAAATTATTCTGTGCGATATATTCCTTCGCCTTCTCCAAATCGGGCTTCTCGCGAAAGGCATCCACACGATAAATCTCCTTGTTGCGTACCGAGTGCGTACTCAAGTCCACCTGTATATAGCCATATCCCGTTTCGGGGCGTGTAGGCTTCATACCCAGGGTGACAATCGCATCCGACTCGCTGGCAAACTGCAGACTCGACTGCACTACTCGCTGAAACTCAGCCTTGTCCATCACGATATGGTCACTCGGCGTCACTACAATATTGGCTCGCGGGTCTTGTGCCTTGATACGCCAACTCACATACGCGATACAGGGAGCCGTATTCCGTCGGCACGGTTCCTTCAGGATATTCCCCTCGGGCACCTCCGGCAACTGCTCATGCACCATATCAGCGTATGCTGAGGAAGTCACAATCCACACATTTTCAGGCGGTACAATCCCCTCGAACCTGTCCATCGTCAGTTGCAGCAAAGTCCTGCCGCATCCGATTACATCCACGAACTGCTTGGGTCGTTCGGGCGTACTCATTGGCCAAAAGCGGCTACCAATGCCGCCTGCCATAATCACCAGATGGTTGGTTCTTTCCTTCATAGCTATGATTAAATGTGGTGCACAAAGATACGAATAAGCGAGCAAAATACCAAACTCGTTTGAGAATTTTCGACCGAAGATTGCCACATCGTCCCCGGCCTCCAGCTCCGTCAGCGCAGGCTCGTCCGTGAAGCCCTCGTTGCCATACACACTATTGGTACAGTACTTCTTCAGCGTATTGTCCGAGCCCT
>JAGCYD010000020.1 GCA_017960985.1 Bacteroidaceae bacterium | reverse complement strand
TTGTCAACATCGGAGAAAGTTGGTACATCGAAGCTCAATTCCATAGTGCCGTTAAAACCTTCAGGATATTGGAATCTTTTAGAGACCATTTGCTCAAATGCACTACGTGGGAAAAGAATGATTCTGTTGTTGCCAAGGAACATCTCTACATTTGGCTGTACACCATCCCATGAAGTAGTAAAACCAAAGGCTTTCGTATAGAACTCAACGGTTGCCTTATTGTCGTTAGTAAAGAGTCCAACGGTGTTGAACGTAAATCGGGGCTGTTCTTCCAACGGCATCATCACGCCACACTGGTAGTCGGGCGACTGGATGTCTGTGCCTTGATACCACTCCATGCAGCTGGAATTCGGCACCCATTTGTATTCAGGATGTGCAGGTATCCACTCTTTGTGGAATTTCGTGTACTGCTCCTGAAAGGCATTCATGCCACCCTCAAAATGTACCTTCAACCACTTCCCGCTATGAATGGGGAACAGCTGCATTCCTTCGGGCACATCGCCCCCTTTACAGATACCGCCAATGACGTATGTAAACGTGTTCTTGCTGCAAGCGCCAAAGTTCTGCTCGGCACAAGTAGCACAATTGTGATTGGGCAGGTCGCAGGTACAGAGCCCGAACTCGCCGACACCATTATCGAGTGCTGCTTTCTGCAAAGCGTTGGGCGCTTGCTTCTCAAACACCACTGGTTTGATGATCTTCTCCACATACTCGCCCCAGAACTTAGGACATTCCTCTTTCGCCTCATTGAAGGCTATCTTCTTGGCCAAACCAATAATCTGCACATCATGCAGTTCAATGATCTCGTGTTTCATATCTTTATTTGCGCATTGTTTGTTCACCTCGCTTTGTCATCTCTTCGGCAAAAGCTTGTTCGCCGTTCTCGCGGATGTATCGGATGCAGACCGGTCGGTCGCTCCTGAAGACGAAAGCGAAGAACTTGCCTATCAGATTGTTGTGGATTCGGCAGTTCTTGACGTCCATCTGGCACTCGGCACAGGTATGGATACCCTTTTCCATACAACACTTGCGGATTTTGCACCATGATGCCTTTTCGTTTTCATGGCAGCCGGGGCATTTGCCCATACGATATTTCTTGCACGCTCCGCAGTATAGACCGCAAGCGGCAATCATGTTTATATCGACAGTTATTTCTTTCATAGGGTCAATTTTTAATGTCTGCCCCAAGGCGGGGCAGACAATTGGTTGTCAATTACTTATTCTATCGGAATCTGAATTACCGAGAGCCATTTTTCGGGGTCTTCCTGGTTCCAGGCACCGTCGATGTATGATGTACGGGGCTGACCAGCCACCTTATAGCCATGTTCCTCCATGTAGCGGAATGCTTCGATGAACGAATCGTAAAAACGTTCGTAAGGGCCGACGTGCTTCATACAGAGGGCTTTCGGTACGGCTGGCAGACGTTTGAACTGGATGATGGCACTATCGGCACCCATCTCTTCTACCTGTTCGCAATACTCGATGTCAACGTCCGTGGGGGTGTATTCCTTGTTGTGCTCTATGGTGAAGCAGTAGCCCGGAGACGGACACTTGCAACCTAAGCGCTGCATCTCTGGGCCTATCTTTTCGTAACACAGAAGTCCGAGGGCTTCGTAATTGGGAATGACTTCACGATGACTTGCTACGATAATCTCGGGCAATGATTGAATACTGAATTTATCCATTGTTTTCATTTCTTTGCGAGAGTCTCTCCAGTCGAGCAGTTGGTTACGGCGGGCTATCAGTTGCCGTAGTTGTACTTCCGTTTCCTTGATTTTCTCAGTCAACTGTCGGATGCTGGGCGTGTGCGAATCTTCTTCATACAGGTCCTTGATCTCGTCCAGTGAAAATCCGAGTCGTTGCAAATCGCGGATATCCTGCAGCTTCTGCATCTGGTCAATGCTGTAATAGCGGTATCCCGTCCACTCGTCCACCTCGTCAGGCAACAAGAGTCCCTTCCGCTCATAGTGACGCAAGGTTTTTACTGTGACCTGCATCATCTTTGAGAACTCTCCGATTTTTAATTTCGTTTTATAACTCATAATCGCGCGATATTTTGCTAAGCAGCTGCAAAATTAAAGCATGACCTAAGGGACGAGTCAAACGATTTCCGCTTTTTAACTCAAATTTAACACTCACTATTGTTTTAATTGACTTTAGTCGATACTGCTCACGTTCAGCAATAGATACAAGCATCATTGCATTCACTCAATCACAGTATTCAAAGAAATAGAAGTCCATACGGATGCCGCCACAGAAAGCGTCGAGACGGGCACCGTGGAAAGGCTCGCCACGATAGATATACTCGTCACCCCCATAGCGTGCACTACAGCAGATGCGTTTGCCGTCCTCACCGATAGGCAACGGACGCTTTAACCACTGATCCGGGTCGCGACGATAGTTGTAGACTATCATTAAAGCACCTAAATAGAAGAGTGCCGCCAGGGTGATATATATCGTCCTAGGTTGGCGCCACAGTCAGTCGTTCTCAATGATTCCCCATAGGTTGGCCAGTTTCCATTCACCGGCCATCATCAACAGGGTTCCTATAATCGTTCTTACTTTCATAACTTTTTTGATTACATTCTTGCCTTCTGCTTGTCACCAGCACCGGAGCCGCGGTACTTCGAGCGTGCCTCGTTGAACTTCCACGTCAGGTCGAGCGAGAAGGTGCGTCGGGCAGGGTTGTAGGCAGTAATCTCGCGGATACCATAGATGATGCCACCGCTTTTGTTGGTGTTGAACACATCGTAGCAACGCAAGTCGAGCGTCAACGAACCGAGACTGCGCAGGTTGAAGTCGCGCTGCACGCCGAGGTCGCTTCTGAAGGCGGTGCGATTGAGGCGGAAGTTGTTCACGTCGCCCTTCGACGCCAGGCGCATGCCTGCACTCAAGCGCCAGCCATGAGGCAGCTCTACGGTGTTGTCCCATCCCATGTTGACATACGGATGGTTGAGGGTAATCTCACTCCCGTCGGCACAAGGCGACTTGTAGTTCTGCCATTGGGCATAGATGAACCATGTGGGATGCCAGCAGCCGATGGTAGGTCTGGCGTAGGGATTGAGGCTCAGCTGGTTGTAGCCGTCGCTGCCGTTGATGGAACGGACGAGGCTAACCATAGGATCGTCAGCGCCTGGGAAGGGCTCGGTGGCCATCGTCACATTGTCCTTGGTGCGCGAATAGGTCACGACCATGCCGGCCCATTTGTAGGCTGCATTGAGCGAGAGGTTGTGCGTATAGGTGGGTCGCAGGTAGGGGTTGCCGCTCTGGTAGGTGTAGCGGTTGATGTAAACCGTC
>JAGCYD010000019.1 GCA_017960985.1 Bacteroidaceae bacterium | reverse complement strand
CATACCCTTTGCTGCGAACAAAGGCATCAGGCTCTGGGTCAACTCCTCAACAGTCTCATTGAAAGCCTCAGAAGGAGTATGTCCGTTCTCACGGAGCACCTCGTACTGAGCCAGCAACAAGCCCTGGATAGCACCCATCAGTGAGCCACGCTCACCAGTCAGGTCACTGGTAGCCTCACGCTGGATGGTAGTCTCGAACAGGTAACCGGAACCGATACCGATACCCAGAGCCAGTGTGCGCTCAAGAGCACGACCCGTAGCATCCTGATATACGGCATAAGAACTGTTCAGACCACGACCCTCGAGGAACATGGTACGCAGACTGGTACCGCTACCCTTAGGAGCAACCATGATAACATCGATGTCTTTGGGAGGAACACAACCCGTGCGGTCGTTCCAAGTGATAGCAAAGCCGTGAGAGAAATACAAAGCCTTGCCGGGAGTCAGATACTGCTTCAGTGTGGGCCATACGCTCATCACAGCAGCGTCAGACAACAGACACATTACAATCGTACCCTTCTGGGCAGCCTCTTCGATGCTGAACAATGTCTCACCAGGTACCCATCCGTCGGCCTTAGCCTTCTCGAATGTCTTACCCTGACGCTGGCCAACGATTACATTGAAACCATTGTCGCGCAGGTTACAAGCCTGACCAGGACCCTGAACACCATAACCGATAACGGCGATGGTCTCATTCTTCAATACCTCCCGGGCTTTCTCCAGGGGGAACTCCTCGCGGGTCATCACTTCTTCGATAACACCGCCAAAATTTAATTTTGCCATAACTTACTTCTTGTTAAATGGTTTATATAGT
Source organism: Bacteroidaceae bacterium (assembly GCA_017960985.1). Classification (GTDB taxonomy): domain Bacteria; phylum Bacteroidota; class Bacteroidia; order Bacteroidales; family Bacteroidaceae; genus Physcousia. Next base: position 17,909 of record JAGCYD010000019.1, on the reverse strand, counting down.
TACTATTCTCTTGTTTCTATTCTATACAAATTGAACCTTTGCCTGACATACCACCTCGCCGCTGTCCTTCCGCACCTCGACATCCGTCTCGCCGTCGGCTTCTTCGACAAAGAATGACAGGCAGTCGCCCAAATAACTCTCGGTCTTGTAGGCAATCTCGAACCTTTTCAGGCGCTGTTCGCGGAATCGCTCTATGGGGAACAGGTCGAGGATGTGTTCGATGTACTTTATCGAATTGATATGGCCATTGATGTCCACATCGCTATAATGTGTCTCGATGGTTCTTACGAGTTTAGGGGCCTTGAAACGGAATTTCCCGTGTCCCGCAATCGGGCAACTGCATTCCTCCTCGGGTACTACATACCGCAGGATGTCGCCATCATAGAGGGTTAGCAGGTCGCAAGGCTTGCGCGTTTCCACATCTATCATCGCCCAAGTGCTCCGTGCATAACCATAAGGCGTACCGTCGGCACGCAGAATGGCAAAGTTACGGTTTGTAAACAGTCGGATGACATTCTCCACCCAAGTCTGTATCTCGCCGTGCTCGTACTGGTAAGGCATCTCCTCCAGTTCGATGCTCAGTCGGCTCAACACCCAAGTATGCTGATGTTCATTCAGTGCACCAATACCCCACCCGCGGCGCTGGCTGTGGTTGCCCGCAGCATTGAGCAGATGATTGCCCAATACGCTCATGAACATGCGGCCATTGAAGTCCACATGAAACGGCTCCACGAAAAACGGGTATCGGTCTATCTTCTCCACTTCTTCGTTTCCTTAACTGTTACGCGACAACTCGCGCTCTTCCAGATAACGGTCGAGTTTCTCTATGCGGCTCTTCGTCACGGCGATGCGTCCCGAACGAACGAACTGCAGCACTACGCCAATCTCGTTCAGCGTATGGAAAAGGCTGAGGATGTCCTCGGTCATTCCCTTCTTCTCGATAATGCTGTAAGTGGGATTCACCTCGACGATACGCGCTCCGTGCATACGAACGATACGCGATACATTCTTGTTTTCCAGTATCAACGGAGTGCTCACCTTTATCAAACAAGCTTCGAGGATGAAGATTTCATCATCGGTGAAGTAGTTTGCCTGTAACACATCGATTTTTTTCTCTATCTGCTTCGTCAGCATCTTGGCCATCGGCTCGTCGCAGTAGCAAGTGATGGTATATTTATGTACACCAGGTGTACTGGATGCACATACATTCAGACTCTCGATATTCACCTGTCGCCGTGTGAACACAGCCGTAATCTGGTTTAGGATACCTGCATAGTTCTCACTGTATATGAGCATCGTGTAGAGGGTCTCGCCCTCATGCCCGGGCTCACACTTTCCGCAAGTATTACAGTCGCCGCACTGACCGGCCTTTGATTTATCGTTGTTCATTGTTCCTTGTTTGTTACTTTACTTCCAGCAACATCTCGTCCACATTGGCTCCCGGAGGGGTCATAGGCAGGACATTGTCCTCCTCCATCACAGCGCACTGCAATAGATACGGCCCTTCGGTCCGCAGCATCTCGTCAATAGCCCCGGCAAGATCCTTGCGCTCCGTCACCGTACACGCAGGAATGTTGTATGCCGACGCAATCTGCTCATAATCGGGATTGAGCATCGGTGTAAACGAGTAGCGTTTGTCGAAGAACATATATTGCCACTGGCGCACATTGCCCAGATAGTTATTGTTCAGCAGGATTATCTTCACGGGAGCACGCTGTTCCATGATGGTGCCCAGTTCCTGAATTGTCATCTGTAAGCCACCGTCACCCACGAACAGGCATACCTTGCGTTCGGGAGCGCCAAAGGTTGCACCGATGGCAGCAGGCAAACCGAAGCCCATCGTACCGCAACCACCAGAGGTAACTACGCTGCGACCTTCGTTGAACTTAAAATAACGGCAACCGAACATCTGGTTCTGACCCACATCGGTCACAAGTACAGCCTTGTTCTCTGTTGCCTCGCTCACGGCACGCACAACCTCACCCATCAACAGGGGACCTTCCATAGGATGAAGGGCTGGTTCGATGACTTTCTTTTCCTCACGGTCGCGATAGGGAGCAAAACCTGCTTTCCATGCCTCGTGGCTCTGCTTGTCGAGCAATGCCGTCACACGCGCCAGCGTATCCTTGCAATCGCCCACAACTGCAAGATCCGTCTTTACATTCTTGTCGATTTCACTCGGGTCGATGTCGAAATGTATAATCTTCGCCTGCTTAGCATAGGTTGCCAAGTTACCCGTCACACGGTCGTCGAACCTCATGCCGACGGCAATCAGCAGGTCGCACTGGTTAGTCATCACATTGGGAGCCAAATTACCGTGCATACCCAACATACCCATATTTAGGGGATGGTCAGAAGGCAGTGCTGACAAACCCAGCAATGTACAACCCGCAGGCATGTCTGCCTTTTCGATAAAGGTGCGCAATTCCTCGCGTGCGTCGCCGAGTTCTACACCCTGACCGACCAACACCAAAGGTTTTACGCTGTTGTTTATCATCTCCGCTGCCTTGCGGATGGTTTCTTCCGAAGGAGAAAGCACTGGACGGTAACTACGGATGAAGTCCACCTTTGCGGGCTCGTAATCCACCATTCCCGTCTGGGCATTCTTAGCAAAGTCCAGCACTACAGGTCCGGGTCTTCCGCTCTTGGCGATATAGAACGCACGACTGACAGCCCATGCCACATCCTCGGCATTACGAATCTGGAATGCCCACTTGGTGATAGGCTGTGTAACACCGATGACATCCACCTCCTGAAAGGCATCCGTACCCAGCATGGCTGCACCTACCTGTCCGCAGATAACCACCATCGGGGTTGAGTCTATCATCGCATCGGCAATACCCGTCACCGTATTCATGGCACCAGGACCACTGGTGACTATCGCGCAGCCTACCTTTCCGCTCACGCGGGCATAGCCCTGAGCCGCATGCACAGCACCCTGTTCATGGCGCACTAGAATATGATGCAAGTCCGTCTTATGGTCATACAATGCGTCGTAAGTCGGCATAATGGCACCGCCCGGATAACCGAAGAGTATCTCCACTCCCTCGTTCACCAGACTGCGCATTAAGGCCTCAGAACCTGTAATTCTTTCTTTCATTGCTCTTTCTACCTTAATATATTCGGACTGCAAAGATACGAATTAGCGAGCACAATCGCAAATTTCGGAGCAGCGAATGCAGAGATATGCTTGCATAATCTATGCTGAGTCGCCTTCCTCTCTTTTTCCATAAGCCAGAGAGATGTTGCGACAAAGCCCCTCATACTTCGCACGCTTCACGGCTGAACCCCGAAAAAGCGACTGATACTCTTCGGGCGAAAGCGCATTCCACGAAGAGGGAGACATCGCAAGCAACGAGGAGGAAGGACGGAACTCGGGAACGGGAGTTGCCTTGGACGACAAATGGGGGCAGGCGCGCATACAACGGTCACAGCCATAGAAACATTCCCGAAGATAGGGCGCAACGGATTCGGACAATTCCCCACGATGCTCTATCGTAAGATAACTGAGACAGCGCCGCGCATCAATACCGCCCTCCGAAAGTGCCCCAGTAGGACAGGCGTCGATGCAACGATGGCAAGAGCCACAGCCGCTATGGAAAGGATTGTCGTAGAGAGGACGGTCGTACTTGTCGGCCTCGACGGTAAGCAATAGTTCTGACAAAAAGAAGGCACTTCCCTCGTGCGGAACGACAAGTTGGGTATGGCGACCTATCCATCCTAAGCCACAACGCCATGCCCAATAGGACTCCATGATGGGAGCGGAATCGACGCAGATGCGATAATCAGGAGCGAGAAGTGAGAGGTGAGAAACGAGATGCTGCAAGTATTCACGGACGACATCGTGGTAGTCGCGCCCCTGTGCATACCAGGCAAGTCCTGCCTGTGTCGGATTCGCACCGGGATTATAACTCATCGCCAACGAAACCACCGTTTTTGCCCCGGGAAGCAACAGGCGCGGGTCACGCCGCAAATCAGAATAGCGTTCGAGGTAGTGCATCTCTCCCTGCCGTCCCTCGCGAAGCCATTCATCACGATGTGCCACGACGACCTCATCGACAGGCTCTGCCGGGGCAAGTCCGCAATGAGAAAAGCCGAGACGGAGTGCCTCGGCTTTCAACTGGTCACTATTTAAGAGCCCTGAATTCATAACCTTGGTCGCGAAGCCACTGGAGCGCCTCGGGCAATATCTGACGAAGTTTGTCAATACTCTTCAGGGAGTCGTGGAAAGTAATGATGCTACCATTACGGGCATAGCGTTTGACATTCTCCAACACATCCTGTGCATTCAAGCGTTTGCTATAGTCACGCGTTACGAGGTCCCACATGACGACCTTATAACCGAACATGCGTATGGTGCGATACTGCACGGCACGCATCCATCCGTGAGGCGGACGGAAGAGGTGGGTTTGCAATATGCGATGCGCCTTGTGGCAATTGTAGAGATACTTCCAACTGCTCCAACTCAATCCTCCAATATGGTTGTAGGTATGATTCCCAACGGCATGACCACGCCGACGCACCTCCTCAAGCAATTCGGGATAACGATGGGCATTGTCGCCCACCATGAAGAATGTTGCCTTTGCCCCGAACTGGTCGAGGACATCGAGAATATAAGGCGTAGCCTCCGGGATGGGACCGTCGTCGAAAGTCAAATAGACCACCCGCTCATTCGGATTCATCCGCCATACGGCATGGGGATAAATCCATCGCAGGAACCGCGCAGGCTGTTCAATGAGCATTCCTTAACGGCTTTCGTTTAGTCCGACATAGATGCCGTAGTATAACTCCATCTTCTTGTCGTAGAACTCATACCTCTTGGGACTGACAACCTCGAACATATCCAATAGTTCCTGAAGGGTATAGAGATTGGAACGGATTTCGCTCATCGAGTTCTTCGCATAGCGTGTCGGACGGGTGACATACCATTCGAGATATTCGCAGGTAGTCGAGGCAATATCCTCGCATATCTCCGCACACTTCTTGTTCTGTCCAAGGGCAAGCCATGTACGGGCCAGTTCCGTCGAACCGCTCATCCAACTATGCGGCACCGTAGTAGAAGGAAATTCCTTCTCCACCTTCTGCAGCAGTTTGAGCGCCTTGTCCTTTTTACCCTCCTTCACAAGTTGCGAGGCGAGTTCGGCAAAGATACGACGATGCGTGTTGCACATACGCATCACGGTCTCGTCAAGGTAGATGTCGGGATTCGATATACCGCCGAACCTGAACTTGTTCATCAGGTTGTCGTACATTTTCTCTGTGTCAAGCGTCTTGCCCGATTTCTGCGTATCGAACGGCGTGATACGGTCGGCCAAGCCTTCGCGAACGAAGTTCTTGCCCAAATCGCCATAATTGTCGCGCCCCACTGTGATAGCGACATACATTGGACGATCCCATTGACTATGGGACAACATCTCATACATCATCAGTTCGCTCTTGTAGATGCTGTTGCGACCCTTCAGGGAAATATGCATCACATCGGGAATGGAGTCACCGGCAATCATCATTCCACTACGACGGACAGCCTCCTTATCAATGGTAATGACGATAGAATCTGTAGGTATCATCTGGTATTCGGGATCTCCGTTAAGCACCCAACGGTCGATGATATTCGACAGTTCATAGGGGTTCTCTCCCAACAGGTTCTTTGCTTCCTCGGAACCCTCTCCATAATAGTCCAACACTTGCTGTATGACTTCGGGATGGACACGGATGCCCTCGCGAGTACCTGCCACATACTGGATACGCTTCCACGATATTGGCAACTCCGGGGAATCATAAGCCTGTCGTTTCATCTGGTCGATGTACCAGTCGGTCTGCAAGTAAGAAAGGTTGCAGACGCGGGCATCGGTACGGAAACCTTCCGTTTCTTGTGCATACCACAAGGGGAAGGTATCGTTATCACCATTCGTAAAGATGATGGGATTACCCTCGGTTGGCAGGCTCTGTAGATAATTGCGTCCAAAGTCGCGACAAGTATAACGACCACTGCGGTCGTGGTCGTCCCAGTTCTGTCCAGCCATCTGTATCGGCACAAGGATACAAACGCAAGCCAACAAGGCAGCCCAGGTCTCTTTCTTCAACGCCTGATTCAGCCAGTCGGCAATGGCAGCCACGCCAAGACCCACCCAGATAGCATAGGCATAGAACGAACCGGCATAGGCATAGTCACGCTCACGCGGCTGCATCGGAGTTTGGTTCAGATAGATTACGATGGCAAGTCCTGTCATAAAGAACAGGAAGAATACCACCCAGAACTGCTTGACACCAAGTCCGCCGAGTTGATTCTCCTCTCCTTTAACGGGAGATTTGGTAGGGTCTTTATATACCTGCCAGAAAAGTCCGAGCAGGCCCAACAGCAAGGGCAACGCATAGAAAACATTGCGTCCCTTGTTCTCACGCAACTCGGTAGGCAACTTGCTTTGGTCGCCTAACCTGAAATTGTCGAACCACTTGATACCCGTAATCCAGTTACCATGCTCCAGTTCGCCATTGCCCTGAATATCATTCTGTCGGCCAGCAAAGTTCCACATGAAGTAACGCCAGTACATGAAGTTTACCTGATAGGACAGGAAGAAACGCAAGTTCTCTCCCTGTGTAGGCATCTTCACCGTAGAAGTCCTGCCACAGTTTTCAAAGGTAACCTCGCGTCCTTTCACGCCTCCCATCCAGTCTTCATAGGCTTGCTTGTGGCGGTCGCTATACATACGCGGGAAAACCATATTTTGACCATACTTATAGTCAATGTTGTAGCGTAGCAGTTCGTAACGGTCGGGAGCATCGGGCGTAGCCTTCTCCTGACGCTGATACACGGGGGCTCCCTCCGTCGATACAGGAACATAATAGTCGCCCTGTACCTTCATCTCCACCTGAGAATTGTAGGAAGGACCATAAAGCAACGGACGGTCACCATATTGCTCACGACTCAGATACGAGCCCAGCGTGAAGATATCCTCCGGCGAGTTCTGGTCCATAGGCGTATTGGCCGTAGAACGGATGACAATGACGGCATAGGAAGAATAACCCACCATTATCATGAGCATGCACAACAGGGAGGTATTCATCATACGGGCTGTTATCAGAGGTTTCCCCTCTTTCTGCCAACGGAGCAACAATATCAAAGCCCCCAACAGAACCACACCGATAAAGATACTTCTCCAACCATAGCCATAGAAAGGAATACCCAGCAAGGCAACGCTCAAAGCATAGGACAGGTTCATGCGTACCCGCTTCGGTTCGTCGCGATGTGTTTCGCGGATAGCCCACAGCACCGCAGAGATAAGCAGGAACAAGTAAATAATCAGACCTGTATTGAAGGGGAAATCCAGTGAGTTTACAAAGAACAGTTCAAACCAGCCTCCAACTTTCACGATACCCGGAATAATGCCATAGAGCACGGCAGCCACCAGTACAAACGAGAAAGCAAGGGCATACAAGGAGCCTTTCAGATTGGCATCGGGATACTTGCGATAGTAGAACACCAGCACGATAGCGGGCAAACAAAGCAAATTCAGCAAATGGACACCAATGGAGAGTCCTGTCAGATAAGCGATAAGCACCAACCAACGGTCGCTATGAGGCTCATCGGCATGGTCTTCCCACTTTAATATCAGCCAAAATACCAAGGCCGTAAACAGGCTACTATAGGCATAGACCTCTCCCTCGACAGCCGAGAACCAGAATGTGTCGCTAAAGGTATAAACCAACGCACCCACCAATCCGCTTGCTTCTACGGCAATCAACTGACCGAGTGTTGTCACCTGTCCATCCGTTCCCAGCAACTTGCGAGCCAGATGCGTAATGCTCCAGAACAGGAAGAGGATGCAGGCCGCGCTCATCAGTGCCGACATCATGTTCACCATGTATGCCACCTTTGTCGGGTCACTCGTCAGTTGTGTAAACAAGTTACCCGTCAGCATGAAGAACGGTGCACCTGGGGGGTGTCCGACTTCCAATTTGTATGCTGTGGTTATAAATTCAGGGCAGTCCCAGAAACTGGCCGTAGGCTCAATGGTACTGCAATAGACAAATGCGGCAATCAGGAAAGTTATCCACCCCACCACATTGTCCACGAACTTGAATTGTTTCATATCGTAATCGTTAATTTGAATTGCACAACAAAGATAGCGAATTATTCCGAGACAGATACAGGATTAACAAAGTTTATGATGCGACGCATCGCAAATTAGGGAATATTTTGTAATTTTGCATCGCGACAAATCACAACTAACAATATAACTATGAAGAATAAGTTACGGAGTGCTGTGTGCACCGAGGGAAGAAGAATGGCTGGCGCCAGAGCACTCTGGGTAGCCAATGGTATGAAGCGTGAACAATTTGGCAAGCCTATCATTGCCATCGTAAACTCGTTTACCCAATTTGTACCCGGACACACCCACCTGCACGAAGCAGGACAGATTGTCAAGGCCGAAATCGAACGCATGGGATGCTATGCTGCCGAGTTCAACACCATTGCCATCGACGATGGTATCGCTATGGGACACGACGGCATGCTCTATTCACTGCCCAGCCGCGACATCATTGCCGACTCTGTGGAATATATGTGCAATGCCCATAAGGCGGATGCGATGATTTGTATCTCCAACTGTGACAAAATCACTCCGGGTATGCTTATGGCTGCCATGCGTCTCAACATCCCCGCTGTTTTCGTATCAGGTGGTCCTATGGAGGCTGGTAAATACAAGGGTGAGAACCTCGACCTCATTGCCGCCATGGTAAAGGGAGCCGACCCTACCGTCAGTGATGCTGAACTGGCCGAAGTCGAGAACCGCGCCTGTCCGGGTTGCGGATGCTGCTCGGGTATGTTCACGGCAAACTCTATGAACAACCTGACCGAAGCCATTGGTCTCTCACTGCCTGGCAACGGAACGATTCTGGCTACCCACAAAAACCGCGTTAGACTGATGCAGCAGGCAGCCCGTCAGATAGTAAAGAATGCGCTGGCATATTACGAGGACGGCGACGAGAGTGTACTTCCACGCTCCATTGCCACCCGTCAGGCGTTCCTCAACGCAATGACGCTCGACATTGCAATGGGCGGTTCCACTAACACCGTACTCCATCTGCTGGCTGTAGCACAGGAGGCTGGCGTAGATTTCAAGATGAGCGATATCGATGCCTTGAGCCGCAAGACTCCTTGCTTGTGCAAGTTGGCGCCCAACACACAGAAGTACAGTGTACAGGAGTGTGGTCGTGCTGGTGGTATGCTGGCTATCCTCGGCGAACTGGACAAAGGCGGTCTTATCGACACCTCTGTTCGTCGTGTAAACGGTGCCACATTAGCCGAAGACATCAAGCGCTATGCAATCATCGACAACGCGAACCTAGAAAGTAAATGTGACGAAGCACTTTCGCCAAAAGAAATATACAGCAGTGCACCTGCAGGCAAGTTCTGTAACCAACTCGGAGCACAGGAAACCTACTACGACACGCTTGATACCGACCGTGCCGAAGGCTGTATCCGCGACATCGAACATGCCTACACGAAGGACGGAGGCCTGGCAGTGCTCTTTGGCAATATCGCACAGGATGGTTGTGTGGTAAAGACTGCCGGTGTTGACCCTGCCCTGTGGCATTTTGAAGGACCTGCCGTAGTATTCGACAGTCAGGAAGATGCCTGCGAAGGTATTCTGGGTGGCAAGGTAAAGAAAGGCGACTGTGTTGTCATCACCCACGAAGGTCCTAAGGGAGGCCCAGGTATGCAGGAGATGCTCTACCCCACTTCCTATATCAAATCGATGCACATGGGTAAAGAGTGTGCGCTCATTACCGACGGACGCTTCTCTGGTGGCACCAGCGGCCTCAGCATCTGTCATATCAGCCCCGAAGCAGCCAACGGCGGAAACATCGGAAAGATTAAGGACGGTGATATTATCGTCATCGATATCCCCAACCGTAGCATCAATGTGAAACTTTCCGACGAAGAACTGGCAGCACGCCCCCAGCAGCCTCTGCGCCGCAACCGCACCGTATCAAAAGCCCTGCGTGCATACGCCCAAAGCGTTTCCAGTGCCGACAAGGGCGGCGTGCGGATAATCGGAGATTAAAGACTGACTAAAGTAGGGTTAACACTCCTAAAGTCACAAAGGCCAATACGGAAAGGCAAAAGATGACAAGTGCAACCCATGTGTTGCGTAGCGTAAAGTAATGAGCAACTAAGGGGCTACAATTCAAAAGCATTATCGGAAGCATCGGTAATAGATGCTGTGGTTGGAATACCACGAACAATAAGGTTAGGATGGACTGACATACATAGACGTACAGTATCATCCTAACTTTTATTTTATCATCATAACTGTGTTGTAGATAATACATCGACGACCATACCACAAGGATGCCCACAACGAGCCAAGAAAGATGGAGAGGCGAAGATAGGGTCAGTTGGGAGAGGCAAGGCAGGGACGAAAATTGCGGAAGTGCTACCCACCAATCGACCAGCGGTTGCATGTCCTCCTGCCAAAGCAGATAACCTATCCAAAACCAGAATGGGCATATCAATCCTATCAATGCAGCAAGCAGCCCTCGGAAAGAAATGGCGCGCATGAACACCAGTAGATACCAGAGGAAGAAAGGCGCATAATAGACCAGAGGCGGATAAGCCACGACTCCCACAGAAAGCATGACAAAGACATGGAATATCTCCGCAGTATTCTGCGTCTGCTGATAGTTTCTGAAAAGGAGGTAGTAACTGACGGAAAGGCAGAAGGTGGCAATCATGGCTGGCTGGAAGGGGTGCAATAGTCCTATACATCCCATAGCAAGAAGCCAGAACGAAGACATCATCCGCGAGCGGGTTCGAAAGAGCACATTGGAGTTATTGGTCTCAATCAGAACATACGCCGTCAATCCCGTAAGGAGCAACGACACCAGATAAGAATGGCTATAGCCACCCTGTGGCAACCACCACAGGGTCAAGGCAAATAGCGCACTGAAAGGCAAGGTCGCTATACTACGCCCAATGCGGTTATGCAGTTTGGGCTTACGCAAGGTCTTTACCTATATCGCTACGGAAATACTTTCCTTCGAACTGTATCTTCTTGGCTCCCTCAAAACTTTTGCGGAGCGCATCTTCCTTATTCTCGCCATAACTGCTGACGGCAAGCACACGACCACCATTGGTCACTACCTGACCATCCTTCATTGTCGTTCCGGCATGGAAAAGGATGCTGTCGCGTACATCGCTGAAGCCCGTCATCGGGAAGCCCTTGGCATAACTGCCGGGATAGCCGCCGCTAACCAGCATGACACAAACGGCGCTACGGGAATCAAATTCTATGGTACGACGGTCGAGAGTCTGGGTAGCCACGCCTTCGAACAAATCAACCAAATCACTCTTGATACGGAGCATCACAGATTCGGTCTCGGGGTCGCCCATACGGACATTGTATTCTATCACCTTCGGGTCGCCATCGACATTGATTAGGCCAAAGAAGATGAAGCCACGATACTCTATTCCCTCTGCTGCCAATCCCTGCACGGTAGGACGGATGATGCGGCCTTCCACTTTCTGCATCCATTCCTTCGTGGCAAAAGGCACTGGAGAAACCGAGCCCATACCACCCGTATTCAGTCCTGTATCTCCTTCACCGATACGCTTATAGTCTTTTGCCTCGGGCAGAATCTTATAGTTCTTACCGTCTGTCAGTACGAATACGGAGCACTCTATACCGCTCATAAATTCCTCAATCACCACACGCGACGAAGCACTACCGAACATACCGCCCAGCATTTCCTTCAGTTCCTTGCGGGCTTCATCGAGGGTTGGCAGTATCAGCACGCCCTTTCCGGCGCACAATCCGTCGGCCTTGAGGACATAGGGAGGTTGCAGGGTTTCCAAGAAAGCAAGTCCCTCCTGAAGGTGTTCCCCGTCAAAAGTCTGGTAAGCCGCAGTCGGTATGTTGTGGCGTTGCATAAAGCCCTTGGCAAAATCCTTGCTACCTTCCAACACAGCACCCTGCTTCGAAGGACCGATAACAGGAATGTTCTTCAACTGGGCATCGGCCTTGAAGTAATCGTAGATACCCTTCACCAGTGGGTCTTCGGGACCTACCACCACCATATCCACACCTTTTTCCAATACGAATTGGCGGATACCTTCAAAGTCGTCGGCTTTCAGGGGCACATTCTCCCCCACCTCACTTGTCCCGGCATTTCCCGGGGCGATATATAGTTTCTCTAACTTCTGGCTTTGTGCCAGTTTCCATGCTATGGCGTGTTCACGGCCGCCACTGCCCAACAATAGTATTTTCATTTGGCCAAAAAATCTTCAAAATATCTTGTTATGCGTTCATGCAAATGTATTTGGTCACGACCAAACATATTGTGTCCGTCACCCGGATAAGTAAACAAATCCAGTTGTGCGCCAGCATCCTCACAAACCCGTACAAATGAGAGAGTATGCTGTGGCACACAGATAGGGTCGTTATAGCCGAAGATGATTTGCAAACGACCTTTCAGGTTCTTTGCCTTACCCAGAAGACTACACCGTGCGTAGCCCTCAGGGTTCTGCTCCGGTGTTCCCATATATCGCTCGCCATACATCACCTCGTAGTATTTCCAGTCTATTACAGGACCTCCGGCCACCCCGACCTTGAACACATCGGGATAGGAGCACATCAGGTTCGTCGTCATGTAACCGCCATACGACCACCCGTGAACGCCCATACGGTCGGCATCGACATAGGGCAACGATTTCAGGAACTTCACGCCCTCCATCTGGTCCTCCATCTCGACCTCACCGAGATGATGGAAAGTCACCTGCTCGAAATCACGGCCACGCCATTCACTTCCCCTGTTGTCGAGGATGAAGAGCAGATAGCCTTTGGTTGCCATATAGGCCTCCCATCCTCGCAGGCACCAATGCCAACGGGCATCGACATTGTGGGCATGAGGACCGCCATAGACATAAACCACCGTCGGATATTTCTTAGTGGGGTCAAAGCCGACGGGCTTCACCATTCGGTAATAGAGGTCGGTCTTCCCGTCGGCCGCTTTGATACTACCGCTGGTTATCTCGGGTATGGCATATCCCTGGTCTGCCCAAGGGTCTTTGGCTGTGAGAATGTTCTTCCCTTTGCCGTCCTTTGTATCATAGAGATTGATGCTGCGCGGCACGGTGGGCGACGAATAGCGGTCGATGACCTGCTGGCCGTCTTCGCTCAGTGAGGCACTATGTACGCCCTCACCTGCACCGATAAGCGTGCATCTGGGTTTCACCAGATTCCTGCTGAACAAACAACTCGTGCGCGGTTCCATCGCGTTGCTCAGATAGAGCACACACTTTGCCTTCGTATTGAAGCCGACAACCTCCTGCACCACAAAATCGCCATAGGTGATTTGTTCCAGACTACCCGTATTGACATCCAATAGGTACAGATGATTGTAGCCGTCGCGCTGGCTCTGCATAATGGCCTTCGTATTGTCCCACGGCAGGAAGTCGAGCCCGTGCATCGGTTCCACATATTTGTCGCTACACTCCTGATACAGACAAGCCTCCAACTTACCTGTCGTCGTATTGTAGGCAATCAGCCGCAAGTCGTTCTGTGCGCGGTTGAGTTCAAACACATAAAGCCGCTTCCCGTCGGGCGCCCAAGTCAGGTTGGTATGATAGTCGTCGGGCTCCCCTATCAAGTTGAGCCATACGGTTGTGCGTTTCTCCACATCGAAGATACCCACCTTCACCTGATGACTGGTTTCTCCCGCCATCGGGTATTTGTCCATCTTCACCGAAGCAATGCGTGTCGTGATGTCCACCTGAGGATAACCCATCACCATGCTTTGGTCCATTCGGTAGAAAGCCAACTGCTTCCCGTCGGGACTCCAGAAAGTACCTTTTGATATGCCGAACTCGTCGCGATGTACGCTTTGTCCATACACGATATCGTTGCTGCCGTCGGTACTGCCGTCCGTGCTTATCTGCAACTCTTCGCCGTCGGCAGTCTTTACATACAAATTACCGTCAAGGGTATAAGCCAGGTGTTTTGAGGTTAGGTTGAAATCCTGATGCTCGGCACCTTCGGGAATCGACTGCCGCCATACGACAGCACCCTTTTTCCAGTCTATCTGCACACGCTGTCCGTTGCCACGCACCTGAACAATTGTTTTTCCGCCATACGGAAACACGACATTATGACCGCTGTGGGCAATCTTTTCTCCGACAGTCTCGTTCAGTTGTTCTATGGTGAAGAGCGTCTTTCCGTCCAACAGCGTTTTCACTTCGTCCGCCGTCGTCTCCACGGGCACATTGCCCCACCATGCCGTAAAGCGGTTTTCCGGCTGAAGGTTATACCAGTTGTTACCGCCCGACATCACATCCTCGAGCGTCAAGAACTTCTGTGCCATCGCCATACTCGCCATCAGCATCATTATCGTGAAAAGGTTAATCCTCCTCATATTCGCTGCCTATGCCTTTTCTGAAATCCTTTCCGGGTTTTCTATCGCGGAACGAGCCCGACCTGCGGTCGTCGCGACGGGGAGGACGGTTGTCCTTGAACTTACGCGGACGCTCATCCCTATCAAAACGACGAGTATGGTCATCACGGTCGAAACGGCGAGGACGCTCATCGCGGTCAAACCGACGGGGCTTGTCATCCCCAAATCTGCGAGGCCGTTCGTCACGGTCGAAACGACGCGGACGATCCTCACGCGACCGACGGTCGAAGCGTCTTCCGAAATCTTCGTCACTCTCCTCCAATCCCTGTTTGAAGGTTCTGCGCTCCTTGAATCTGCGCTTTTGTGCCATCTGTCGGCGTTCTTCGTCTGTCTTGATGGCGCGCCCCGAGGAACGAACATCATTATAACGACCGCTGAACATCTGGTATTTACGCAGTTCACATTCCAGACTTCCGTTATAGAGAGGTACTTTCAGCGACGGCTTCAGTCCGATGGCATCGAAGCACTCCTCGCGGTAACTCAGCACCCACGCATCGTTATCCACGAACTGGTGTTTGAACTGTCCGCCTATCATCTTGTACAATCCCAACAGGTCTTCGGGCTTGATACGCTCGCCGTAGGGCGGATTCATCACGATGATGCTCTTCTCTGCCGGCTGTTTGAAGTCCTGAAAGTCCTGAAAGTCGATAACAATGTCATTGGTCAGCCCTGCTGCCTTCACATTGTTCTGTGCGATGGCTATCGCCTTGCGATTGTTGTCGTAGCCGTAAATCTTGTGGTTAAATTCGCGCTCCTGTGAATCGTCGTTGTAGATGCGCTCAAACAATTCGCGGTCGAAGTCTGCCCATTTCTCAAAGGCATACCCCTTGCGGAACAAACCGGGTGCCATATTGCGGGCAATCAGTCCAGCCTCGATGGGCAATGTACCGCTACCACACATGGGGTCGATGAAGTCCGTCTCCCCGCGCCATCCCGTCATCAGGATGATACCTGCCGCCAGCACCTCGTTCAGCGGAGCCTCCAGAGCCTCCTGACGATAGCCACGACGGTGCAGGCTCTCGCCCGAGGAATCGAGACTCAGTGTACAGTCAAACTCGGCAATATGTATATTCAGCAGAATGTCGGGATTCGACACACGGATGTTGGGACGACTGCCCGTCTTCTCACGGAACTGGTCCACAATGGCATCCTTCACCTTGTATGCCACGAACTTCGAGTGACGGAACTCCGTAGAGAAAACCACGCTGTCCACCGCAAAGGTCGTCTCGTTGTTCAGGTACTGACTCCAGTCAATTGCCTTTACTGCCTCATACACCTCATCGGCACTCTCTGCATGGAAGTGCTTGATGGGTTTCAGTATCCTAATGGCAGTACGCAAGCAGAAGTTACTGCGATACAGCATTTCCTGGTCACCCGTGTACGCCACCATGCGCCGCCCTATCTGTATATCGTTGGCACCCAGAGCCGCCAGCTCCTCTGCCAGTATATTCTCCAAGCCCTGAAAGGTCTTGGCTATGATTTCAAAAGCCATTTAACTTTTAATTTTTAACTTTTAATTTTTAATTGTCAAAGCCCTCCCCAATCTTCCGGCCTCACCACATGGCTCTTGCGCTTCTTTGCCTGCACGAGCTGTTCGCCGGGCTGTGTGCTCTCCGTCACCCAAAGGTTACCACCGATAACCGTCCCCTTCGCCATCGTGATGCGTCCCAGTATGGTGGCATTGCTATAGACGATGACATTGTCTTCGAGTATCGGATGACGGGGTATGCCCTTGATGGGATTCCCATTGTCGTCGAGCGGGAAACTCTTGGCACCCAGCGTGACGCCCTGATACAGTTTCACATTATTGCCGATGATACAGGTGGCACCGATGACGACACCCGTTCCGTGATCAATGGTGAAGTGCTCACCGATGGTCGCAGCAGGATGAATGTCGATACCCGTCTCAGAATGCGCCATTTCCGTTATCATACGCGGAATGAGTGGCACACCAATCACATATAACTCGTGGGCAATACGATACTTGATAAGTGCCTTGATGATAGGGTAGCACGAGATAATCTCTCCGAAACTCGATGCTGCGGGATCCCCATTATAGGCTGCTTCTACATCTGTTGCCAAAATGCGTCTGATTTCAGGCAGTCGTGCAATCAATTGTGCGGCTAAGTCTGAGGCATACTCCAAACAGATCAGCGCATCCTTGCCTTGCGGATTACAGCCACATTCGTTATCATCTGGACCTGCAAAGCACAGTCCTGCCAGAATTTGCTGGCTGAGCAGTTTGTGCAGTCTTTCAATGCTGACTCCAATTTGATATTTGATGGTTTGCAGTTTTACAGAAGAATGTCCGTAAAAACCTGGGAAAATAATTGCCCTCGCCAGTTCGATAATCTCTTCAAGTGCTTTTGCTGAGGGCAGCGGGTCGCCGTCACGGTGTTCGTGAAAAAGACCTTTCAGAGACTCTTTCCCTGATAGTTCATCCACCGTTTGGGTCAATAAGTGAGTTGTATTCTCGCTACTCATTTTTAATGTGTCAATAAAACAATGGTGCAAAATTACACTTTTCTTCGAAATAAAACAAATTTCCCATCAAAAATTCTTCTTTTGATGAATAATAATATGTACCTTTGCAGCGAAATAAAAGAAATCGATGAAATATGCCATTTTAGCTGCAGGAGAAGGAAGCCGGCTCCACGAGGAAGGTGTTGACGAACCCAAGCCGTTGGTGAAAGTTGGTGGAGAACATCTTGTTGACCGCCTATGCCGACTATTCCGTCAGAATGGAGCTGGTGAGATGGCTGTCGTCTGTAATGACCGAACGCCTCAGACCTATCGTCATCTGGCAACCCTATCGTCGCCACTCAACATACATGTGGAATCGACACCCAGCTCGATGCATAGTCTCTATGCGCTAAGTTCATGGCTCAAGGGCGATGAACCCTTTCTGGTGACAACGGTAGATACCATTTTTGATGAGGTCGAGTTTGGCAGATATATCACATCGTTTCAGTTGGCTGTGGCAGAAGGCTATGATGCCATGATGGTTGTAACGGATTATATTGATGACGAGAAACCTCTGTATGTTGATGTGGCTGATGATTTCACGATTCGAGGGTTCTTTGATACAGCTGACTATCCTGCAACAAAACGCTATGTGAGTGGGGGGATATACGGACTGACCTCCAAGACTTTGGAGGTGCTGGAACACTGTATGCATAATGGTGAAAGCCGTATGCGGAACTTCCAGCGTGCATTGGTGGCTGAGGGCTTGCGCCTGAAAGCCTATCCCTTTACGAAAGTGCTGGATATTGACCACAAGAGTGATCTTGAGAAAGCGGAGAAATTTGTGAGGGAATTGAAAACATGATATACGGAGTCGCACGGGCAGAACAGTTCTCGCCTCAATCGGTTGAAAAGGATCGGGCGATACTGGAGGCGGTCGTTGAACGGCTGCACGGAATACTGATTTCAGAACAGCAACTCTGTGATGCAGACCT
>JAGCYD010000018.1 GCA_017960985.1 Bacteroidaceae bacterium | reverse complement strand
TCCATAATCAGTGTTTCTTCGCCATATGCCTACCACGCTTTGCTCTTTTGTAAGAATTTACTATCATAACTACCCAGTCTCATTGTTCCTCCCATCTGCTTGATATTCTTCTGCTCTTCCATGATGTCAATGACAGTATGTGTCGTTTCAGCATCCATTTCTCGGCTGTTTGCATCTGCATACCCAAGAACATTGCGAGCAAATTCTATCACCATCATCTGCATTCCCAAACAGATACCAAAAGTAGGAATGTTGTGTGTGCGTGTATATTCTGCTGCGATGATTTTCCCTTCGATGCCTCGTTGGCCAAATCCAGGGCAAATGACAATACCCGCCATACCCTTGAGTTTTTCTGCTATATTCTCATGCGTTATTTCTTCACTGTTAATGAATATGGCTTTTACCATTTGACCGCTGTATGTTCCAGCATGGGCGAGACTCTCGATAATACTCTTATAGGCATCTTGCAGATTATATTTGCCGACAAGTCCTATCTTCACTTCCCTTGTAGCTTTTTTGCGACATTCCAGAAATTCGCGCCAAGGACCAAGTTCTGGAGTTTTCCCAAGTTCAAGTCCCATCTTTCTTAGAATCACCGCATCAAGTCCCTGCTTCTGCATATTCACAGGTACCTCATAGATGCTGGGCATGTCCTGGCTTTGAATCACAGATTCGACATCCACATTGCAGAAATGTGCCACCTTTGCACGAATGTCATCAGTCAAATTGTGCTCGGTACGCAGAACCAACACTTCTGGCTGGATACCCAAGCCCTGCAACTGTTTGACACTTGTCTGGGTCGGCTTTGTTTTCAGTTCTCCTGCTGCAGCAAGATAGGGTACATAGGTAAGGTGTACATTCAGTGCCCTTGTTGGTCCCAATTCCCATCGCAACTGCCGAATGGCCTCCAAAAACGGCTGACTCTCTATGTCGCCAATCGTTCCGCCTATTTCCGTTATCACAAAGTCTAAATGCTGTTTGGTAGCATTCAGTAGAATCCTTCGTTTGATTTCATCTGTAATGTGAGGTACGACTTGAATGGTCTTACCAAGATAGTCTCCCCGACGCTCACGCTCGATGACACTCAAATAGATTTGTCCTGTAGTAACACTGTTGTCACGAGTTGTCTTAATACCCGTAAACCTTTCATAGTGTCCTAAATCCAGATCGGTTTCCATACCGTCGGCCGTTATGTAACACTCTCCATGCTCATACGGATTCAGCGTACCCGGGTCGATGTTGATGTAGGGGTCGAACTTCTGAATAGTAATCTTGTACCCCCTTGTTTGCAATAGTTTCCCAAGCGAGGCCGAGATAATTCCCTTACCAAGCGAAGAGGTTACGCCTCCAGTTATGAAAATATACTTCGTTTCCAAAACTTGGTTATTTATTAGAAGTTATAAACTTATCTACCTGACTAGCTATCTTTCGTCCACTCGCAATGGCACGAACTACAAGCGAAGCACCCGATGCTGCATCGCCAGCAACAAATACATTCGGAGCGAAGTCAGGATGTTCAGGTTTCAGGAATCCCATGGCCAGGAATACGATATCAGCCTCGATTACCTCCTTTTTGCCAGTATGCACCATCGTTGGTCTGCCAGATTCTGAAGGCTCCCAGTCGATTTGCTCTACCTCGACACCAGTAACCTTGCCGTCTTTTCCGAGGAACTGACATGAATTCAGCAACCATCTGCGCTCGCAACCTTCCTCATGGCTACTCGTGGTTTTCAGTATGACGGGCCATGAGGGCCAAGGAGTTGCAGGATTATCACCGACTGGTGGTTTAGGCATAATCTCAATTTGTGTTACACTAACACAACCTTGTCTGTGGGCAGTTCCAATACAATCCGAACCCGTATCTCCACCTCCAATGACAAGCACTTTCTTGCCCTTTGCTGTGACAAGTTGTTCTTTATCGAAGTGCATTCCTGCAAGAATGCGGTTCTGTTGGCTTAGTAGTTCCAATGCGAGATGAATACCTTTCAGTTCACGACCAGGTATATTCAAGTCGCGTGCCTGCGGCGTGCCCGTACAAATGACATAGGCATCATAGCCTTTAGGCAGATCGTTGGGGGCAATATCTTCATTGTATCGAAATTCAACACCCTCCTCTTCCATCAGTCGGATACGGCGGTCGATAATGTTCTTTTGTAGTTTGAAATTGGGAATACCATAACGAAGAAGTCCGCCTGCAGCCTCGTTCTTCTCAAAAACAACGACTGTATATCCCATTTTATTCAACTGATTGGCAGCAGCCAAACCGGAAGGGCCAGAACCAATGATGGCAACTTTCTTCCCGTTACGAACCTTTGGTGGACGGGCTACGATGTAACCTTCCTGCCATGCTCGTTCCATAATGGCACATTCATCTTCACGATTTGTTGTCGGTTCGTGATGCGTAAGGTTTAGCACACAACTTTTCTCACATAGTGCCGGACATATTCTTCCTGTGAATTCAGGAAAGTCGTTCGTACTTGCCAATATCTTGTATGCCAGTTCCCAGTTGCCTTTGTAAAGGGCATCATTCCATTCTGGACATTTATTACCGAGCGGACATGCCCAGTGGCAGAAAGGCACACCACAATCCATGCAACGGCTTGCCTGCTCCTGACGGTCTTTGTTGTTCAGCGTTTGTTCTACTTCAGAGAAGTCGTGAATGCGCTCATTCTTCGGGCGATAACCCGCTTCTTTGCGCGGTATGGTTAAGAATGCTTTCGGATTTCCCATATCAATAATCTCTTGCTATGTCTGCTATTTTCTGTTGTAACTTTCTCATCTGTTCTTCTTGAAGAACGCGCTTATACTCAATGGGAACCACCTGAATGAATTGCTCTACATAATGATTCCAATCATCAAGCATTGTGCGTGCAAGATTTGAGCCCGTATAGAGCCAGTGCTGACGAATCAGTTCGCGTAGTTCTTTTCTGTAACTACTCTCTTCCACCAACGACAATTCTACCATATCCATATTACAGTAATAGTCGAAGTTTCCGGCCTTATTCCACACATAGGCAACACCTCCGCTCATACCAGCAGCGAAGTTTCTACCTGTTTCGCCCAATACGACTACGCGTCCTCCTGTCATGTATTCACAGCAATGGTCACCAGAGCCCTCAATGACGGCAATAGCCCCACTGTTACGCACAGCGAAACGCTCTCCTACCCTGCCGTTCACATAGAGTTCACCAGATGTCGCGCCATACAAACCTGTATTTCCAGCAATGATGTTGTCTTCAGCAACAAAGTCATCGTTACTACGAACAGGTGGCAATATACTGATGCGACCACCGGAAAGTCCCTTGCCAAAGTAGTCGTTCGTTTCACCCTCAAGTTTAAGGTGAATCCCCTTCGTAAGGAAGGCTCCGAAACTTTGACCGGCAGAGCCTTTGAACTTAATATTTATAGTTCCGTCGTTTAGACCCTTTTCACCGTATTTCTGGGCAATCACACCACTCAACATGGCACCTACAGCCCTATCGGTATTCTTGATGGTATAATCCAGATGTATCTCCTTTCCGCTGTTTATGGCAGTTTTTGCATCCGAAATGATATCAATATCCTTCACGCCTTCTACTTTAGAGAATGCGCGTCCGTCCCAATGATAGGAATCCGTGACATTCTTGTGGAGCAAGCGTCCGAAATCCAGGGTTGCAGCCTTGCTACCATCCTCTTGTGGCTTGATGGAAATCAAATCCGTACGGCCAATGATATCATTCAAACTGCGGAATCCCATCTCTGCCAGATATTCCCGAACCTCCTGAGCCAGGAAAGTAAAGTAGTTCACAACATATTCATAGTGTCCACGGAACTTCTTTCGCAGTTCGGGGTTCTGTGTGGCCACACCTACGGGACAAGTATTGGTATTACACTTGCGCATCATTACACAGCCTAAAACAATAAGCGGTAATGTTCCAAAGGCGAATTCATCTGCTCCGAGAAGTGCCATGTGTATGACATCGCGTCCTGTTTTCAACTGTCCATCGGTTTGCAGACGAACCTGCTGGCGTAAGCCGTTCAATGCAAGCGTCTGATGTGTTTCTGAAAGTCCGATTTCAGGACTAATTCCAGCAAAACGCATGCTACTTGCAGGCGAAGCGCCTGTTCCTCCTTCTGCACCAGAGATTACAATCAGGTCTGCATTGGCTTTGGCAACACCTGCCGCAATCGTTCCTACACCGCTCTCTGCCACGAGTTTAACACTAACGGCAGCCTTGGGATTAACATTCTTGAGATCAAAGATAAGCTGGGCAAGGTCCTCAATACTATAGATATCATGGTGTGGTGGAGGAGAAATCAGAGATATGCCGGGAATACTGTTTCGGGTCTTGGCAATGATTTCATTTACCTTAAATCCAGGCAACTGTCCACCCTCACCAGGCTTTGCTCCTTGCGCAACCTTAATCTGTATCTCCTCTGCATTTACAAGATATTCTGCCGTTACTCCAAAGCGTCCGGAAGCCACCTGCTTTGTTTTACTGCTTAAACTTATACCATCCACCTGGGCATGATAGCGCGTGTTGTCCTCTCCTCCTTCGCCCGTATTACTGCGTGCACCTAACTTGTTCATGGCCAATGCCAATGCTTCGTGTGCTTCGATGCTGATGGCACCGAACGACATGGCACCTGTGACAAAATGTTTTACGATGCTTTCTACGGGTTCAACCTCGTCTATGTTCAATGGTTTGTCACCCTTTTTGATGCTGAAGAAATCACGAATAAAAATCGGCTTTTCTTTTTCATCAACCAGATGGGTAAATTCCTTGAACTTCTTGTAACTTCCCAGCCTTGTTGCCAGTTGAAGAGAACTAATTGTTTCTGGATTCCATGCATGGGAGATTCCGTCCTTACGATAGTTGAACTGACCGTTATTTGGTAAGAACTCTGGCTTTTCTGCCTGTCCGAATCCTAACTGATGTAGTTTCAGGGCATCCTCGGCAATATGCTTTAAGCCAATACCACCGATTGTGCTGACGGGTGTATCAAAATACTTGCGAAGCAGGTTCTCACTCAGTCCGATACTTTCAAATATCTTTGCACCACGATAACTTCTGATGGTACTGATACCCATTTTAGACATGATTTTGAACAAGCCCTTGCAGACAGCCTTAATATAATTCTTCTCTGCTGTCTCGTAGTTCTCCTGAACATCACCATTCTTCACAAGGTTGTCGAGTATGGCAAAAGTCATATAGGGACAAATGGCACTCGCTCCGTAGCCCAACAGCAGAGCGGCATGCATAACTTCGCGAATTTCACCGCTATCGACAATCAGCGCCGTCTGCACACGCTTACCCACGCTAATTAGATAGTGATGTACGGCACTTACTGCCAGCAACGAAGGAATAGCAGCATGCTTGTCGTCAATATCACGGTCGGAAAGAATAATGTAACTATTACCCTTATCGACACTTTCCTCTGCCAACCTGCACAATTCGTCCAAGGCACTGCTCAAACCAGCCTCTCCCTTGTCCTTCTCGAACAGAATAGGCAGTTTTGTTGTATAAAAACCTTTGTAACGGATATTGCAGAGAATATCCAGCTGAGTGTTATTCAATACGGGATGCGGCAAGCGCACCATCTTGCAGTTGCTGGCATCTGGTGTCAATATGCCCGTACCGACGGTACCGATGTATTCCGTCAGGCTCATAACCAATTCCTCGCGTATCGGGTCGATGGCAGGATTAGTTACTTGGGCAAACTGCTGACGGAAATAGTTGAAGAATATCTGTGGACGGTCGCTTATGACAGCCAGAGGCGTATCGTTACCCATCGCTGCCACTGGTTCTGCTCCATTTATACACATGGGAACCAGTGTCTTTTCGATATCCTCCTGACCAAATCCGAAAGTCAGGAGTTTTGACTCATAGTTGTCAACATCATTTCTTACATGACGGCCACTCTTCAATTTCTCCAATTGGATGCGGTTGGTATGCAACCATTCCTTATATGGATTTGCCTTGGCCAAAGTCTCCTTTAGTTCGCCGTCGTAGTATATTTTACCTTCTTCTGTATCTATGAGCAGAATCTTACCTGGCTGCAGTCGTCCCTTTTGGGCAATTTCACCGGGTTCAAATTCGATGACACCAACCTCGCTGGCCACAACCATCATTCCCTTTGTTGTGATTGTGTAGCGACTGGGGCGCAGACCGTTTCTGTCCAGCATACCGCCAGCATAGCGCCCATCGCTGAACAGCAATGCTGCAGGACCATCCCACGGCTCCATCAAGATAGAATGATACTCATAGAAAGCCTTCAGTTCGTCACTGATGGGGTTCTTGTCATTAAAACTTTCGGGAACAAGGATTGCCATAGCCTGAGGAAGCGAGAGTCCACTCATGACGAAGAACTCAAATACATTGTCAAGGCTGGCCGAATCGCTCATGCCCGGCTGGATGATAGGACTGATATCGCGTATATGTCCCAACGCTTCGCTGTCCAATATGCTCTCACGCGCCTTCATCCAACTACGGTTACCCCGAATTGTGTTGATTTCCCCATTGTGCGCAAGCATACGGAAAGGCTGTGCCAAACTCCATGTCGGGAATGTATTGGTACTAAAGCGAGAGTGAACCAATGCCAGTCCACTCGTGAAATAGCTATTGCTTAGGTCCGGGAAATACTCACGCACCTGCGTGCTGCTAAGCATACCTTTATATACTATACGCTGGCTGCTTAGGCTGACAATATAGAAGTCAGGATCATCTACCCGTCGTTCTATTCTTTTCCTTATTAAATATAGGATGCGCTCCAATATGGGCTGCTTATCTTCGCTTACGCCCGTAATGAAAACCTGTTTGATGTCAGGTTCCACACTCTTCGCGCTTTCTCCCAGACAATCAGAGTTCGTCGGGACATTACGCAAGTGCATCAGGTTGAGTCCTTCGCGTTCGATTTCCTCAATCATGATGCTAAGAATGTCTTGTTGTCGGTGTTCATCTTTGGGCAGGAAAACCAATCCTGTTCCATAATGTCCCTTTTCGGGTACAGGGATCCCCTGTAGCAGAATAAACTCGTGAGGAATCTGCAGCATGATACCTGCACCATCACCTGTTTTCCCGTCAGCACCTTCGGCACCACGGTGACGCATATTCTCCAATACGGTTAAGGCAGAATCCACAATTTCATGGCTTTTACCCCCGTGGATGTTCACTAACATACCTACGCCACATGCGTCATGTTCGTAGGATGGACTGTATAAACCTTTTTCAAAATCGTTACTTTTCATCGCTTTTTAGGTTCATTATATCATAATATCGCGTTATCTTGCTATCATTTTGACACCGCAAAGGTATAACATTATTACAAAACGACAAAATAATATCGTAAATAATTTCAAAAAGACAATAAAATAATGCGATTCTAAGCAGAAAACAAAGAATCGCATTACTTATAATGACATTTTGTTAAGTAAAGGTCAACCAAGATACCCATGACATAGACGCCATAGGAATTGTCCGCTACGCCAAGGTATCTCCCAAAGCGATTCGCTGGGGAATAAACGGCAGCGACGAAGGACCTGACGGATATGCCAATTGAATCTTTCCGTTCGGGTATGGCGTTCTATCCCTTCGAATCTATGGTCGTTGTGGCCAAAGTTTCCAGCCTGAAGGATTTCGTTTCTTAGCCACTCCCCTAACCTTTCGTCAGGCACTGCAATCATCCATTCTTTCGGCAAGCCCAAAGTTTGTTGCATCATCCACATGAGTCCACGGGCAAACGGGAGCAGTCCAAACCTCTTTAGGTCGGGAATCGTTTCTCCGCGATTCTCCTTTAATACATAATAATAGTCGATGATTTGTCGAAGTCCAATACCGTCGTCGAAAATATGCCGATAGATGTGCTGTAATATATATAAGGTATTAAATGCAGTCGTAGGAATAGGGAACTCCGTATCTGTACGAACTTCATAATGCGTATTGAACCAGCGTTGCAATCGTCGGTTGCGGAACGGATTGAAGAACCACGATGGCGTAAAGTGTAGTTCTACAACGGTATCAGGAAACACATGGAAGCTGGTGTGATGATAAGTCACTGCCTCTTTTCTTCCACTTATTCGTCGTGTCATCTCAACGAGGCTATTTCGATTCCCACGCACCCAGATATCAATATCTCCACTTTCTCTCCAATATGGATTCGGGTATAAAAGGGCGATTCCTTGTCCTTTCAGTATGCAGTTCCAATATCCGCTGGCTGTCAGTTTGTCGGAGAGTTTCTTACATTGCTGATTCAGTTCATGGTTGGTATCAGAAATTCTTTCGCCCTTCCCAATCCATTTCAGTTTCAGGTCGAGGGGTATTCCGTTATCCACACCCCATTGTCCGTCATCTTTCTGCAACGCCTGCAAGCATACACCCACCACACAGTGGCGGCGTGCCTCTCGATACATCGCTTCCCACTCGCTACTACTGGGACATCTCGACATTTGGTCGCGTGTACCCAATGCCACCTGCAATAGTTCTGTAAAAAGGTTTGTGGGATGCTCCATTCCTATTATTTATTTTTCAAAGTGCTGATAGTCTTTTCTCGTTGTCCAACTTCCTCCCCAACGAAAGCCGTGTTGCGTAAACAACTTGTAGCACAAGTCCGATTCGTCAATCTTATAGGGAATGTCCTTCCTCGTTTTTCTATTATACGCCCACTTTTTTCCGTCTTTGGGTTCCACCTTCTGAACACCGCCCCGTGTATATACATACGGATTATACAAGGGATTTATATCTACGGCCACACCTCTGCCGTGCTTTGATATTTTTTTTGTACCGGAAATCATGCGGAAATTGAAACACGATGTATTGTTCGCTTCCATCGAACGCTGGTCGTCAGCATCATATTCGTCGATGAGACGCATCCGTTCAATGCGGTATCCTGCCTTCCATAGTTCCCGAAAGATACGCACCAAATCCTCTGCTATCGCTTTGTTACAAACCATTTCTCCCGTCTGGGTCTTGCCTTTGCCGTCACAATACGAAAGCCGAAGATAGCGGAGCTCGTCACGAGGTACCGTACAATCCGCTTTGTAACTCTTGCCCTTCATCCGAAAGAATACGCTGTCAGGTATGGGACTACTGGTAAAGCAGGTGTCACATTGCTGCGCCCGACAAAGCGTGCCGACAAACAGAACGAGCAAAAGACACATCCTTTTCATAACTTCTCCAGAATTATCCTATACACAAACATGATATTCCCTATCAGATAGCGCCGCCACATTCGCCTGGGCTCTTTCAACAGACGGTAGAGCCATTCGAGTGAGTGCTCCTGCCACCATATCGGTGCCCGACGGACAGTTCCTGCATAGAAATCGAACACAGCGCCTATGGCACCGACATGACAGTTTATATCCAACTCATCCCAATGTTCATATATCCACTTCTCTTGTTTGGGGGCTGTCATACCAATCCACAATAAGTCAGGAGAAGATTGGTTGATGAAATCAATCATCTTTTGATTGTCCTCATCGCTGAATTCCGTTTTGTAAGGGGGCGAATAGGTAACAAGATGCAGATTGGGATATTCCGACTGGGCACGCTCCTCTATTTTCTTCAACACGGGCACGCTCGACCCCAATAGGGCAACAATGGGTTTTCTTTCCCCACTCGATTCTCCTTCCTCCAGTATGTCCTTTTCATATCGAAACATGTCCCATCCGTATAACCGATATAGTGATAAGCCATTCTCCAGTTTATCCATTTCATATCGAAACAAGTCCCATCCAGCGATTCTCTCCTTTGGGCGACTTTTGGCTTTGATAAAACGGCAGGCTTTTACGATACTTGTTCCGTCGGGAATAAGGACTCCTGCCTTCAACGCCTGTGCAAAGGCTTCGTCCTTCTGTGCCACATTGTAGGAATGCGCATTGATAGTATTTATCATCAACTTCCCTTCGGACAGTTCATCCAATGCCGCCCTACTCTCCACAATATCCAGTTCACGCAGTTTCAGTGCCATACGCTTACAATATGTTCATAATGTCCCGCAGGTGGTTCACTTCGAAGTTCACAGGTTCCGTAGCCTTGAACTGGTCGGGATGAGCGTTGAAGAATAGCACATCCATCCCCGCCTCCTTTGCTCCCAGAATGTCCGTCACAAAATTATCCCCAATCATCAGGGTCGTTTCTTTCTGCGCCCCACTCGTCTTGAAGGCATAGTCAAAAAATTCTGGCGCGGGCTTATTATATCCCGCATCCTCGCTTAAGATGACTGTATCAAAATAATCCAGCGTGCGGCTTGCCTTCAGTTTGCGGTACTGCACCTCGTGGAAGCCGTTGCTGCATATATGCAGTCCGTAGCCCTTACCCTTCAGATAGTCGAGTATTTCGTATGCGCCGTCGATAACCCCTGACTTGTCGGCACAGCAGTCAAGGAACCAGTCGCTGACCTGCAGACAATACTCCTTCGTCGCCCGTTCCCCCATTCCGATGGACAGAGGTTGGCGAAAACGCTCCACGATAAGATGGTCGCGCGATATTTCCCCTTTGGCATATTGACTCCAAAGCAGGATATTTACTTTCCAATAAGACTCCGTGAAGTCCTTTTCTTCTTCGAAATACCGTTCCAAACCGAAGTTTAGATACAACTCATGCAGTGCAATATCCGCATTGCCATGCGTATCGTAGATGGTATCGTCGAAGTCGATGAAAAGGTCTTTATAGTTCATGGTGTAGCAATCTGAACTCCGCCATTTCGGCATATTTCGTTCCGGGGCGTCCGTAGTTTGCGAATGGATAGATGCTAATTCCGCCTCGCGGTAGGAACAACCCCGTCACTTCAATATACTTTGGGTCCATCAGCTTGATAAGATCCTTCATGATGGTATTCACGCAATCCTCGTGGAAATCCCCATGGTTGCGGAAGCTGAACAAATACAACTTCAGGCTCTTACTCTCCACCATTTTCTTGTCGGGCAGATAGGAGATTCGTATCTCGGCAAAGTCGGGTTGTCCCGTAATCGGACACAGCGTTGTGAACTCGGGACAGTTGAACCTCACCCAATAATCATTCTCCGTATGCTTATTCTCGAATGCCTCCAACACTTCTGGTGCATAGTCTTTGCGGTATTCCGCCTCTCTACCGAGGGCCTGCAAATGTTCTTGTTTCCTGTCCATATCTATATCCGTATGTTTCTATATCTGTGCAAAGGTATAAAAAAAGCAATTAGAAACAAAAAAAGCGTGTCCTTTTCAGGAAGGTGTACGAATATAAAAATCCAATTCCGTGAACGATTTCCACTTTTCTGTGTATGCAATAACAGAGAGCAAAAATCGTTTAATCATTAAAAATAAAAAGGAATGAAACTGAAAAGAGTTTGCATGGCCCTTGTGGCAATGTTGATGACAACTATGGCTGGAGCACAGACAAAAGCGGTAAGAATCGAAAGTCCTATCGTATCGGAGAAAGACTTCTTCTGGTATGTGGAACAAAAAGAGGCATGGAAAGCCCAGATACAAAAAGACACAACCGACGAGACCGCGTGGCTGAACTATTATAATGCGGCCCGTTATATGGCGTGGTATCAACAGGAAGATACCACGGCGCGACAGGTCATCCGCGAAATGGGTCAGGCCATCCCGAATACCTACACCTATAATTATTGTGCTTACCGCGCCAATATGGGGGGACATGGTACTGGAGAGACCGACGGCGACAGAAGTACCTGCTCATCAACCAAGCGTTTCAAGGGAAGCAGCGGCTAATGCCGTTCTTCAACCGCCAGAACAACGACGATATAATTCTCGCAGTTCAGGCTGCAGGAGTGACACGCGGACGCAACGGATTCCACAAGGATAAAGGGGGCGAGAAGCTGGCCGAGACGGAGGAGGATTTACTGGAACATCGTACCGACGGCACGGATGCCTTCGATACGCTGTACATAGGGTGCGAAAAATTCCCCCAAAGTGATTACTCTGGGGGAATGGTAGATGTGGGTGGTGTGGTGTGATAAAACTAAAACCCGTATATTTCAGGATCAGCTCCATATCCACATAAAGAATCCATTATCTCGCTTTCTCCATCATACGAAATAAATTGTTTTCTACTTTTATTAAACAGTTGCTTAGATTTAATACTATCATCTATACTCTTTTTTTTGCTTTTCTCATATTTTTCAAGATCTTCAGTTATGATGTTCCCTAGTACATCTATTCTATATGATCTACAATAATCATCACTAACCAATGTTTCACCATTATTGAAATCCTGTGCTTCATTAAATGTTTTTGAAAAACACTCATTCAAACATAAGTCTATAAAACAATATTTTTCAAAATCATTATTTAATTGTATCCTTGCTCTTTCACATTTAAAATCAAAAGCGTATAAAACATTTTCTTTCAACCATCTAATTTCATTAGTTTCTACACTTAGGTAACCCCATATGCCATTACGGCTCAAGACCCTAGCATATCCATAAGAAAAGGGCCAAATACAAGATACTTCTTTAAATTCTTTAACACCAACAAAAGCAATATTAGAAGGGTCATATTCATCTAAATCATTGAGAGAATCAATGAAAGAACCTTCTGGAACAGTAAAAAATGATTGTTTGTTGTTGCGTTTTATATAAAGTGTCTCCATATGAGATAAAACATTAAGCTCTGTCAAATTATCGAGGCATCTTATTGGCGAATATTCATTAATACAGTCCCACAATTCAACAATATCATTTTCATTATAATTCTCAAAGCGTGTTTGGCGATTATGAATTTCTTCTAAAAGAATCTTTATTGATGTTCCTAATTTCTTTTCTCCTTGTAAATGCTTAATAAGAAATACAAAATTTGGAACACTATATAAGTGACTATATTCAAATCTTTTATCTATTGATTCTTTATAATATTCTTCGTAGAGCTTAATTAGCAAATCGGAGACTCTTTTTTCATCATAATCTGGTTGTCCTTTACCAATATTTAAATGTTTCTGCATTATTATAAAGGAGTCTAGGAATAAACATACTTCTTGCCAAGAAAACTTTTCATTATTTAAAACTTCTGAACGTAAAAGTACATACAAATCCTTCTTGAACTTATAAGATTTATCATTAATACCTATATTCGTATAAGGTGTGTATAACAAATAGTTCTGTTCCATAATTTATAATTTTTTATTGGTTTATATTTCAAAACAATTATATCACTCCAAAGTGTCGTAAGGTTCTTGCTCCTGAAGTCGTTCTTTATTAAGTACCATATCTTAAGATTTAATTTCCGAGTTACCAAAAGGATTCTCATAATCACATGATACATATTTCAAATGTTCTTCTGAAAAAGAAAAAGGTTCTGCATAATGTTTCTGTGAATTATAAAGATCCAATAATGTAACGGTATCTTCATCCACAGACTTCAGCATTGACTCTACATCTGGGTCAGATGACTGTTTGTATTTGTCGTCCAAAGCTAAATAGGAGTATTTATATGCTATTCCTATTCTCGTATCTAAATCCGATGAGAAATCAATTACCTTACTTGGTATTGATTTGTATTCTGGACTCTCTGATATAGCGACTTGGACACCCATATCCCAATCTTCAAACCGCCATGCAGTTTGATCAAGATTGAGCATGTGAAGATAATAAAGGGCACGGCTTACTTCCTTGAATTTTCTAGGCCCTATTACTCTTCCATAGTCTATATCATCTAAATCTAACACTCGTCTTGGCTTGGTATCCTTTTCTACACAATACTTGTGTACTAATCTATATAATAGGTCTGTAGCTTCCTCTTTTGAAATAGTCCGCTTCGTTCGATAAAGTACCGAAAGGTAGTCCGCAGGAGAAAGCCTGTCCTTGTCTATGGAGAAACTTTTACTTTGACCAAGTCTGAGGCAAACCTGGTAATAGTCCTTTTCTGATGTGAATTTATCAAGATTCTCTGTGATATAGTCCAAAGGCATATGACGAATTATGGCCCATGTGCATCTATCTTCAGGATTGATTTCCCAAAGCTCTTTCAACTTTGGTTCAAATGATTTGTCCCAACAATTAAACAGTTTCGTATATGCCCACCATCTATCGGTTTTACAAGAATCAAGAAACGCAGATAAGATTTTCTTCTGGTTTTTCCAGTCCAGGTAGTCAAATCTTCTCATTATCTCCTTGCGGGACTCATCAACCTTGCCGCTATTCTTGTCAATGTAATTCTTAATCAACGTTGAGAAGGGCGTGTTCCGTTTGTTATTATTGTTTGCCATGGAATTGTGATTCATTTATCTGTTAAAATGGAGGGTTGTCATAATCAAGTCTATCTATTATTCTGTAGAACTCGCTGGGTTGAAACATCATCTCAGCATCCGGGTCGGTTGCTTCTTTATACTTCTCGTCCAGAGCCAGATATGAATACTTATAGGCTATTCTTATTCTGTCATCGAAAATTCGAGAATAACGAGTTACCTTACTGAATTCTGGACTTTCTTCTATTTTGTTTTGAACATTTTCATCCCATTTATCAAACTCCGATACAACCAGGGTTAGATTTAGTTGCTGAAGGTAGTTTCGTGCACGACTGACTTCCTTGAAATGTTTCGGACTAATTATACAATCATAGTTTAATGCATAATTGTCTAAAACCAATGTGGATATTGATTTCCTTTCAATACAATACTTATGAACAAGCTTAAACAGTATATCTTTTGCTTCTTCGTCTGAAATAGTTCGGTCGGATTCAAAAACAACTGATAAATAGTCAGCAGGGGCTAACTTGTCTTTATCAATATGGAAACTTTTGTCTTGGGCAAGTCTGAGGCATACATGGTAGTAGTCCTTTTCCTCTGTGAATTTATCAAGGTTCTGCTTTATATACTCCACAGGAAAATAGCGAATAACGGGCCAAGAACATCTTTCCTCATGATAGGATTCCCATAGCTCTTTCAACTTTGGCTCAAATATTTTGTCCCAATAGTTGAGTAACTTCGTATATGCCCATCGCCTATCCGTCTTACCTGAGTCAAGAAACGCAGATAGGATTTTCTTCTGGTCTTTCCAGTCCAGATAGTCAAACCTTATCAATATCTCTTTGCGGGATTCATCTACCTTGCCGCTTTTTTTGTCTATGTAGTTCTTAATCAATGTTGCGACAGGAGTATTGCGTTTCTGATTATTAAAGTATGCCATGACAAACTAAATATTTTGTAATTACGCTCTATTTGAGTTGTATTATATCACTCCAACGTGTCGTCGGGTTCTTACTTCTGAAGTCATGCTTGATGGCATTGGCAAATACATCGGCCTTGCCCTTACCGTCCTTCTGGGTATATTGCTGACTGCCGAGAACGATGGTCTCGGTGCCATTGACTTTGTTGATGCGGTCAATGACTGCATCAAGCCGTTTCATCTTCTGGAACTGCTCGGCATTGTAGTCGAACAGGTCTAACTGCATGGGGGAATTGGGACCAATACCCATGACGATTACACCGGCTTTCTTGTAGTGATAGCCTTTGATGTAGATGCTTCGCAGTACCTCTGAGGCGGCTTTCACGATGTCTATGGTGCTATTGGTGCCAACAGTCAGGCGCTTCTCTTGGAAGTTCCAGTACTGGGGCAAGTCCTCACGAAAAGCATTGGTGTGGAGAAACACGGCAACGATTGTGCCTACCGTGCCTTGCTGACGCAGTTTCTCTGCACATCGGGCAGCGTAGTTCGAGACATGGGTTTTCAAGGTGTCGGAACCCGTGACCATGCCATTGAAACTACGACTGGTGCAGATGCTTTTCTTCTTTGCCATCTCTTCATTGGGTACGGCATCCACTCCATTCAGTTCCTGCCAGGTCCTGTAGATAACGATGTTATTGAAGGTGGCGCGTACCCAACTATCTGATTTTTCAGCGAAGTCATAGGCTGTCTGCACGCCAAGGCTTTGCAGTTTGGCAGCATACCGACGTCCGATGCCCCAAACTTCATCTATTGGGTATAGTTTCAGTGCCTTTTTTCGCTTCTCCTCGTTGTCGATGAGACAGCAGTGGCGATAGCCAGGGTACTTCTTTGCAAAGTGACTGGCCATCTTTGCCAAGGTCTTTGTCGGGGCAAGGCCGATGCTGACGGGCATACCTACACTCTTGCGGATGCGCTTGTGAAGGTTCTCGCCCCATTCTTTCAGGTTCACGCCATCGAAACCTTCCCAATAGACAAAGCACTCGTCGATGCTGTAGCGGAAATAGGCAGGGGCTTTCTGACGGATGATTGACACGACCCGCCCTGTAAGTTCTCCATACAACTCGTAGTTGCTGGAGAACACGGCTATCTTGGCATCAGGGAATTGCTGGGCAAGCTGGAAATATGGGGTTCCGGTTTTGATGCCCATCTTTTTTGCTTCGTTGCTGCGTGCTACAACGCAACCGTCATTGTTCGAGAGAACAACAACAGGCTTGCCGTTGAGGTCAGGGCGAAAGACTCTTTCGCAACTGACATAGCAGTTATCGCAGTCAACGATTCCGTACAGATCACTTCTTCCAGTTTTTAATAGTCCAGACAACAACACCCCACACCTCGAAATTGTCGTCAATATCGATGCGGATGGGTTGATAGTTCTTGTTGGCAGGACGTAATTCGATATAGCCTTCACCCTTATGTGTTAGGTCGAGGAACTTAATCGTGAAGTCACCATTGACATAGCCTACCACCACATCGCCGTTCTGTGGTTCCACACTGCGGTCAATGACGGCAATGTCCCCATCACAGATGCCTACGTCTTCCATGCTGTCTCCGTCAACCCTTCCATAGAATGTGGATTCGGGATGCTTGATGAGGTCACGGTTAAAGTCTAGACTTTCATGCAGATAGTCTTCTGCAGGGGATGGGAATCCAGCCTTGATACCTGGAGCCAATGGCATTTCTATATGCTCATTGAACTCTCCTTTGATTAGTTTTATGCTTTGCATATTACAAGATTGTTAATCAAGATTCCATATTGCGTCCATGTCACCACCCAGGGCATCGTATAGAGATTCATTTAGTGAATAGTTTGACCACTGACAATAATCTCTTTCCTCTTTATCAAACAAATGACACGGTAGGTTACCGTTAAATGGGAAGAATGATATTTCTTCAGGATTGATGTAAACATTCAATTCTTTGGCACTTAATGATTTAAGATGATGCCTAACCCTTTCTGTGTTTTCAAAATATTCTTCTACTTCATCCCATTCTTTATTTTCAAATAATTTGATGTTTGTTAGTCTAACCGCATTATCAAATTCGATTTGTTCTTTATATTCAATGATAAAACAATCATATAACTTTTCTCCATCTGCTTTTACAGGTGATTCTTTTATGGCTAAAGAATACAAATCTTGAGGTACAGAGATTGCTTCATAATCAAAAGGAAGAATAATCTGGTTTTGATAGATTAGTCCGACATTGTTTCCAATATCTTCTAAAAACATCAACCCATTTTCTTCAACATGAAATCCCAAATAACTTCCATGGCTTATGGTGTTTTTTTTATATATCAGTCTGAGTTCTTCAGATTCATCACGGATTACATGGTAATCTTCATGCTCAGTCTCTTGAAAATCAACTATCTCACATATATTATTGCCGTTTTTATCGTAAAGATATTCTGACTCTGAATCCTCTGCAACAAAAAAAATACCGAAAGACCTTATCTTTTCAAATATAAAGGGGAGAATCTTTTCATTTGAAAGGTTTACACAGCCCCAAGCATCCTTCTTCCTGTAATCTTTTGTTCGACGAACTACAGCTAAATCCCCATCCTTATGGAAGAAAGCTTTCCAATATAATTTGTGCTTGTCATACTCGTTACAGACAAACTTGTTAAGAAATTCTTGCTGTTGTGGTGTATGTTTCATGAATTATGGTTAGTATATTTTACCATAAGTTTGTTTATGCAATCTTATCTCTCTTGTGTGAATTATAATAACCGTTTCGTTGGTTACATTTCGTTGACAAATATACACAAATTTCGTGATTTCATCATATCTAATAAACATTTTCATTCACTATTACACGCAAAATCACAATTCATTCTCATAAATACCTTTGCGTTTTTTTGATATTTCTGCAATAAATTGTATTTTTATAAGCAATACCTGGGCGCATACATACCTGCATACGCGCACATGCTCGACAAAAGACCATGAATGCCGAAAGGCTTAACACTATAAACTCCCTCGCAGTGTATAAAAGGGTTTGGTCGCCCGTCGAGACACTGTCGGGGGAGTTTCTTTTAGAAAAGAATGAAAATAAAAGCAAAAAAAGAACACCCTACAAGGTGTTCTCTAAATGCATTTTCAGAGCCGAATGGCGGACTCGAAACGACGAACCACGCATTACGAATGCGTTGCTCTAAAAACTTAGCCAATTCGGCAAAAGCTATTGCAAAGGTAGTGAAAAACGAGCGAAATACAAAATAAAAGTGACAAAATGATATCGTCAGAGGAAAAAATATGCTCGCATATCATTTTTCCTTTGGCGAGAGCATAAAGACCAACAGGTCGAACAGCATTGCTATGCCACTTTTATTTTGTATTTCCGAGGTGCATCCTATCTAAGGGCTGCGAAGCAGGCCAAAGTAGTGAGAACCTACGAATCCTACCTAAGACGAAGTCAAAGTAGTAAAAGCCCGAGGTGCCTCCTATCCTCGACGAGGTCAGAGTAGTGAAAACCTAAGAGCCTGCATAGGCTCAAAGTAGTGAAACCCCTCCCCCATTGTATAAATACTCCCAAGGTTATGAACGCGCATTCCAAGGTTTGGTTTCTTCGTTCCAAACTTTGGTACGCACATTCCAAACTTATAAACAAAGAAAGCACCGTACCGTTAAAGCTTATGTGCCACATCGTCGGCCCTTATCCTCGGCATCGATTCAGGCAATACCCAATAGGGCTAAGGAGAAATAAAGATATGTGCGAATAAGGACTTCGCGCGCGTATTTATATAATATAGGAAGAAAAGAAGTGCGGATTATCTTGCACGCTCGAAGATGGTCTTCATGCCCTTAATCTTCTGACCACGCAGACGAGCGAGCGTTTCGCTGATTTGCTTGCGGGAAACGGCGACATAAGAATAATGGTCGCGGACATCGATACGCCCCACTTCGTCCTTCTGCAAGTCACCCACCTTCATCAGAAATCCTGCAATGTCACCACGCGACAATTTGTCTTTCTTGCCCTTGCCGATGTATAGCGACTCCCAACGGGGCAGACTGGGACGACTGCTTTTGTTTGCCTCGCTCAAGGAATAGTTTTCCATATCGCTCACATACTCGGGCAACGATTCTTCGGGACCGAGAATCAGGTATGACCTACCCTGCTTGTCCCAGCGAGCCGTACGCCCGTTGCGATGAATGAACGCTTCCTGGTTGAGTGGCAGATGGTAATGAATGACATTGTTCAGCTCGGGAATGTCGAGACCGCGAGAGGCCAAATCGGTACTGACCAATATATTGGCACTGCCAGCGACGAAACGGAACAGGGCTTGTTCGCGGTCGCGTTGTTCCATACCACCATGAAAGGCGGAAAGCACAAAGCCCTGCTGACGAAGGTATCCTGCCACTCGCTCCACACTCTCGCGGTACCCCACGAATACGAGGCTGGTTTCTTCGCCCGCAGTAAGCAATAGGTCGCGCAAGGTTTCCAATTTATCTTTCAGCGGCGAACGCACTACATACTGGCAGATGCGGTCGGATATTGGCGTATCATCGAGATAATCGAGTCTTGTATAAGTCGGCAGGAATTTGGTGATCTCGGGATTATCCGTTGCCGACAGCAGTACACGCTTGCGGACATGGGTAAGATGGGAAAATACCTGCGTCAACTCGTCGCGGAAGCCGAGTTCAAGGCATTTGTCGAACTCGTCGATAACGAGCGTGTGGATTGCTGAAGTTTCTATATTCCCTTTAGTAAGGTGGTCGAGCAAGCGCCCAGGGGTGCCGATGACGAGTTGTGGCTGAATGCCACGCAAACTGCGATGCTCCTCCATCGTCGGTCTGCCACCGTATAGCGCCAATGCCTTTACGGGACTTCCCGACTGGCGCACTACTTCGCAGGTCTGCAAGGCGAGTTCGCGAGAGGGAACGATGACCATAGCCTGAACCACTGGCTGCTGGCTGTTTATGGTTTCGAGCAGGGGCAACAGATATGCCAGCGTTTTTCCGCTTCCCGTAGGACTGAGCAGCACGAGGCTGTCCGTCTTGCGGAATGCCTGTACGGTATCTTGCTGCATGGCGTTCAGCGTATCGACACCCAAACGGTTCAACTCGTAACCAAAGTTCATTTCGTGTGTGAATTAAAAAGGCTCCCTCGTGTAAGAGAGAGCCTTGAATAGGTTTAGAGGATTTCCAGTTCTCGGAACACTTTTTTCAGTTTCTCTACCGATTCGTCCACTTGTGCGTGTGTGTGGTTGGCCATCAGTGCGTAGCGGACAAGCGTGTCTTGCGGTGCACAGGCTGGCGTAATTACAGGGTTGATGAATACCCCTTCGTTGAATGCCATTGCCACTGCCTTGAAAGTTTTATCTACATCGCGCACATACAGAGGAATGATAGGGCTCTCTGTGTCGCCAATCTCGAAACCTTCCTCGCGGAAACGCGAGAGTGCATAGTTTGTAACATCCCACAAAGCTTCCAATCTCTCGGGCTCCTGCTGAATGATATGCAGAGCCTCACGGGCTGCTGCGGTAGCGGCAGGCGTACAACTTGCTGAGAAAATATAGGTACGAACCGAGTGACGCAGCCAGTTGATAATGCTGCTGTCCGCAGCGATAA
Organism: Bacteroidaceae bacterium; assembly: GCA_017960985.1. Taxonomy (GTDB): domain Bacteria; phylum Bacteroidota; class Bacteroidia; order Bacteroidales; family Bacteroidaceae; genus Physcousia. The sequence continues at coordinate 19,053 of JAGCYD010000018.1, read as the reverse complement.
AGCCGCCAATCGAAGCCAACGACTTCGAGAAGGTTCCCATAATCAAATCTACTTCCTTCGTCAAACCGAAATGGTCGCAAACGCCACGGCCCTGACGACCAAACACACCAAGACCGTGTGCCTCGTCCACCATGATGCTGGCGTTGTACTTCTTCTTCAGTTCCACAATCTCGGGCAGTTTGCAAAGGTCGCCCTCCATAGAGAACACACCATCGACAACAATCAGTTTGATGGACTCGGGCTCACAGCGTTGCAGCACCTTCTCGAGGTCTGCCATATCGTTGTGCTTATATTTCAATTGCGTAGCGAAAGACAAACGGCGACCGTCAACAATTGAAGCATGGTCGCGGTCGTCACAGATGACATAGTCATTCTTTCCTACAAGTTGACTGATAACGCCGCTGTTCACCGTAAAACCAGTTGCGAAGCACAATGCCTCGTCCTTGCCTACGAATTCAGCCAGTTCCTTCTCAAGTTGTACATGGATATCCAGTGCACCATTCAAGAATCGGCTTCCAGCACAACCGCTACCGTATTTTTGCATAGCGGCGCATCCTGCGTCGATGACACGCTGGTCACCAGTCAACCCCGTGTAGGCATTGGAACCGAACATAAGAACGCGCTTGCCTTCCATAATAACTTCGGTACCCTGCTTGCCCTCGATTTCACGAAAATAAGGATAAATTCCCTGCGCCATAAACTCCTGTGGCAGGGTGTAGTGTGATAGTTTCTCTTGTAATAATCCCATATTTAACAAATGGTGAAACCCTATGGTTTCTGTTTCAAGGTGCAAAGTTAACTAAAACCTTGCGGAACGGCAAGACTTGAGGGCAAAAAATACTGCATCGAAAACGCAAAAACGAAAAAGATTTTGCTTTTGCGCTTGCTTTTCGCTACCTTTGCCTTTTGTTATGGATAGGAAGCGCGTTCGGTTTGTAGTAAACCCGATTTCGGGAACCCGTGGAAAGGAATCAATTGTAAGGTTGATTCCCGAATACATGGCTGCGGAACGCTTCGATTGGGATATTGTTTACACCAAGAAACGGGGACACGCCTCGGAGTTGGCCAAGGAGGCTGCTGCCGAAGGCTTCGACATCGTGGTTGCCGTTGGTGGCGACGGCACAGTAAACGAAGTAGCTCGCTCCCTTGTACACACCCAATCTGCACTTGCCATCATTCCTTGTGGTAGTGGTAACGGCTTGGCGCGACACTTACTTATCCCCATCAATCCCGTAAAAGCCCTAAAGATTCTGGTCGAGTGCAACATCGAAGCACTCGACTACGGAAAGATAAACGACCAACCTTTCTTCTGCACATGCGGTATTGGATTCGATGCCTTTATCAGCGACAAGTTCGCAAAGGCAGGCAAACGCGGTTTGATGACCTATGTGGACAATGCACTCAAGGAAGGTTTTACTTACAAACCTGAAACTTACCAAATCAGTATCGACGGTGAGAAACAGACGCACGAAGCATTCCTTATCGCCTGTGCCAACGCATCGCAGTACGGAAACAATGTCTATATTGCCCCTGCAGCATCGATGAACGACGGTCTGATGGATGTTACCATCATGGAGCCGTTCAACTTCCTTGAGGCTGCTCAGGTCGTAGTTCAGTTGTTGAACAAAACCATCGACAAGAACAGTCACGCTCGCACCTTTCAATGCAGTAAACTGCACATTCATCGCGAGAATCCTGGCGTGGTACATTACGACGGCGACCCGATGGAGTGCGGAACGGATATCGATGTCGAAATCGTGCGTCAAGGCATCCGTATCGTAGTGAACAATCAGCCGCAGAAACTCACCTCTCCCCTCTTCCGCGCCTTTGTGGATATACAGGACAAGATGGATTGGGAGATGAACATGATTCGCGAAGACTTCCGACAAACCAATGAGCGTATCAAACGCATCAATAGCGATTTGCTGAAGAAACTGAGAAACGACGAAGTTTAATATTTGATTTTACATATAAGTCTATGTACATCATCGGTATAGCTGGCGGTACGGGAAGTGGAAAGACCACCGTCGTACGCAAAATCATTGAAAGTCTTCCGCACGACAAGGTTGCCTTGATTCCGCAAGATTCGTATTACAACGACACGACGGGAATGACGATGGAAGAGCGCCGACTCATCAATTTCGACCATCCAGACGCTTTCGACTGGGATTTGCTTACCCACCAAATCGAGGAACTGCGTAATGGCAGGGCGATAGAACAACCAACCTATTCCTATATCGAAAGTAACCGTCAGGCAGAAACCGTGCATGTCGAACCCTGTGAGGTTATTATTATTGAGGGCATCATGGCACTTTTCAGAAAGGAACTGCGCGATTTGATGGACCTGAAGATATTTGTCGATGCCGACCCCGACGAGCGTTTGATTCGAGTTATCCAGCGCGATACCGTCGAGCGCGGACGCACCACGCAGATGGTCATCGACCGTTATCGGGAAGTGCTGAAACCCATGCACGAAGAGTTTATCGAACCGACGAAGCGCTATGCCGACTTGATTGTACCCCAAGGCGGAAGCAATAAGGAAGCCATAGACATTATGCGCACCTATATCATCCATCGCCTACGACCAGGTCAACTCTCATAATCCTGTTTGGCATTCTGATACTTTCCTCCTGTGGGGAAAGCAACAAGAAGGATGCCGAGACGGCGGATTCTGTTACTGAATCTGCCGAATCCGTTTACGATTTATACGAGATTGAGGCTTCTGGCGAACTGATTGCGGCAACGCTTACAGGCCCTGACACCTACTTTGAGTTTAGGGGACGAGGCTTTGGCTTACAATATGACCTTGCCGAAGAATACGCCCGACATATCGGTGTCAGACTTCGTATGGAACTGGCACACGATACGGCAGAGGTATTGGAAAAACTTCGCAACCACGAAGTGGATATTGTGGCTATGGATTTCCCTGCGACGAAAGGACTGTATCGTTGTAAAAGTCATTGGCTCGTAAATAAAGAAACTACCCTATTGGCGCAATCTATTGATGAATGGTATTCACCTGAACTCGTCGAACAAAAGAAACAATCTGTAACCCCTGTTGCCAAGCCGAGGAAGCAGCCTCGACCCGTCATGATGGATGCCGCAAAGGGTCAAATCAGCCCCTACGACGCTTTGTTCCAACGCTATGCATCTTCCATTGGCTGGGACTGGCGCTTACTCGCGGCACAATGCTATCAGGAGTCTGCGTTCGACCCTGATGCTGTATCGTGGGCAGGCGCACAGGGCTTGATGCAAATCATGCCTGCAACGGCAGAGAAACTCGGTGTCCCTGCGGCTGATGTATTCAATCCCGAGACCAACATCGAAGCCGGCGTGCGCTACATCAAACAACTCAATCATCAGTTCTCCGACATTCCAGGGAGTTCCGTCCGCATACCCTTTGTCCTTGCAGCCTATAATGGCGGCACCAATCATGTACGCGACGCAATGGCATTGGCACGGAAGAACGGTAAAAATGCCAAGGTGTGGCGCGAAGTGGAGCCCTATATCCTGAAGTTGAGTGAACAGCGCTACTATACCGACCCCGTCGTAACTTCGGGTTATCTGCGCGGTAGCGAAACTCATGGTTATGTGCGTGCCATCATGGACCGCTGGGGACAATATCGTGGACAGGCGCGCAACTTCAGCAAGGCAAGCGTTCCCGCACCGTCGAAGAACCCAAAGAGTCCTACGCAGGTACGCCGTCCCAACATCAACCCCACCGATACGATATGAACATCCGACTGGTGGTTAAGGAATGGAACGAAACTTGCATTGTCGGCTACGAAGCCCATGATGCCAGTCGAAAGCACCTTTCCGTTGCCTACGACAATACTTGGCAACTGGCTTCGCAACTCTATCCGCAAGCCACATTGAACCTTTTGGATGTTGAGACCGATGCCGAGGGCGTACTCCATCCGCTCTATATCATCCTTTCGCCCGACTATCTCGTGGATATCACCACCATTTGCCAATGTGTGAAATCTTGTGGCATTACGCCTATCCATTACTTGATGAACAAGTTCATGCCCAAGGAGGACACACTTGCCATACAGTTGGGGAATGCCGCGAACCAGTTTCTCGACGATGCTGTAAATCGTAACACTTCGTTCTTTGATTCGATGCAAAAGAACTTCAAGGACTATCCGTTGAAATACTGCACGCTTGAGGGAGTCGATGAGAAGTATTTTGCCGAATGTAGGAAACAGCATAGCAACATCCAGCAAGTCGTTGCGAAATACATACAGGAAGCCGATGTCCAGTTGGAACCCTCGTTCGTCTGCGAAGCCTTAGGCATTCAGGGGCGTATGGACTTGCTGACGGACGACTACGCAAAGATTGTCGAACTCAAGAGTGGCAAGCGCGACGAGTTTCACGATACTTTCAAGACGGAACACGCCTGGCAGATGGCACTCTATAAGGAAATGTTGCACTATAGCCTCGGACTGCCGAAAGAGGCGGTAAAAACGCTTTTGCTTTACTCGAAATACCCTTACCTCTACAATATCACACAGGGCAAGGGTATGATAAAACAAGCCCTAATTGTGCGCAACGGCATTGTACATATCGATAGATTACTACGCACTGATTGCAAACGATTTATCTTGTCTTTGACAGAGCAAGACTTTAATCCCGTTGGTGCCAGTGGTAAACTATACCAGAACTATATTCGTCCGCGCATCATCTCTTTTCTCGACACCCTGCACAACGCTTCGCCGTTGGAGTTGGATTACTTCTGCACGATGGTATCCTTTGTGGCACGCGAGCAATATCTGGCTAAGGTGGGCGACGAGCGACCCGAAAGTGATCGTGCCTTTGCGCGTGCCTGGCTTTGCGATGCCGAGACGAAACGCATCGATGGAAATATCATTACCGACCTCGTGCTATCTCCCGACCTCAACGAGGAAGGTATGCTGACACACATTGTCGCTACGGTCACGCAAGGAGAAATACCCGAAACGAACTTCCGCGAAGGCGACAGCGTTGTCCTGTACGAGCGAAATACGGAGGCGGACAATATCACCAACCGCCAATCCGTGCGTTGCCACATCGAATCCTTCACGCCCGACCGCATTCTGCTACGCTTACCCTATCCGCAACGAGGCACTTCCTTCCTGTATGCGAATAGTCGCTATGCCATCGAACCTTCGTATAGCGACGGGCTGTTCAATACCTATTACCGAGGGCTGTATGCCCTATTGGCATGTCCCGAGGAGCGTCGCACGATGATACTCTCGCCACAGGTCGCAAAGGACTTCGAACTATTAGTCGGTCCCCCTGGAAGCGGAAAAACCAGCATCGCCCTGCGGAATATGGTGGCAAGATATATGCCCCCCGAAGGCGACGAAAGGCAGGCTCTGCTGCTGATGGCATATACTAATCGGGCGGTAGATGAAATTTGTCAGATGCTGGAACATATCGAGCCCACGCCATCGTACCTGCGCATCGGCAACGAACTTTCTTGTCCTGAACAGTTCCGTCACAGACTGATGCGTAATGCGGTAGCCGATTGTCCCAATCGCGACGAGATACAGAAGCGCCTTGCGCCCATCCGCATCCTTTGTGGAACGGTTGCCAGTTTGAGTGGCATACCTGAACTGTTCAAGTTGAAGCGTATCCCCATCGCCATACTCGACGAAGCCTCGCAGGTCCTCGAACCTCAGTTGCTCCCCCTGCTATGTGCTACAACTGGCGACGGAAAGCCTGCCATCAGCCGTTTCATACTTATCGGCGACCACAAGCAACTGCCTGCCGTCGTTGTACAACCTGCCAGCGAGAGTGCCGTCGAGGTGGACAGTCTCCGACGGATAGGCTTACAGGATTGTCGGGATTCCCTTTTCGAGCGACTTCTGCGATGTTCGCCCACTTCTTCCGTCGCTATGCTCAGCCGACAGGGACGCATGCACGAGAGCATCAACGCATGGGTCAGCCAGACCTACTACGGCAGTCGTCTCGATCCCGTTCCCCTTCCTCATCAGGTTTCGCCCTTGCCCTGGCATCATTTCGACACTTCCGACACTCTGCAGGCCACAGTCGCTACACGGCGTATGGCACAGTTCGACACGCAACAGGAATATAGTGGTACGAATCCCAAAATCAATACCTCGGAAGCCAACATTGTGGCACAAATCGTGCAGACGCTATATCGTCTCTCCACAGCCAACCATGTCTCGTGGAATCCCGAAACGGGCATCGGCATCATCGTACCCTTTCGCGCACAAATATCCGCCGTTCGTACAGCCCTCAGCCGTACGGGTGTTCCAGATTGCGAAAAGATAACGATTGATACCGTAGAGCGCTATCAGGGCAGCCAGCGCGATACGATCATCTACTCCACCATAGTCAGTCACGCGGCACAATTGCCCGTTTTGTCGTCTTCGAGCGAGAGCGTAGGACAATTCACCGACCGCCGTTTGAATGTAGCAGTCACCCGTTCTCGCGAACAATTATTCCTTGTTGGAAATCTCGCACTACTCCGTCGTCTGTCCGACTACAATAGCCTTATCGGCTATATCGATACGCTTTAGGGTTCGAGAACAGTATATTTACCCGAATAGTTGACTCTTATTGTGCTTTCGCCACTATCCGAAGTATCCTTTGTCTTGCACGACAACTTCACCGTAAACACCTTGTCGGAAATATTCATGTAGATAGTGCCCCATTGGAAATCACCCTCTTGTTTATTTTCCATATGGGTGTTCTTTGTTACCCAAAACTTGGTATCGGCATCATTACCTTCCTCGTTATAAGGGATTATTACTACAGCTGTGGCGAAGAGGTATTCTCCTGTTTCTTCATCGTATGCAAAAAGGTCCTTAGTCAGGTCGAGAGTTTTGCCCAGGTTTCTTCCAGGATAATAAAATCCGAGTAAATCATACTCTCCGTCTTCTCTTTCAAATTTAAGGTAGTTGGTATAAAAGTTTTCCCCATTCTGCTCACCCACAGAAAAAACTACCGCCTCAGATATTTTGCGGGTTTCACCATTGATGGTAACGGTATTGGTGAAAGCGTCGTCATCGTCGTCGCACGAGGTCAATGTGAAGGGAACAACAGCAAGTAATAATAGGGCTGCAACGGCGCCGAACAAGCGGCTCAACTTGAATGTCGTTTTCATAATATTTTGATTTTTAGCGTTAATAATTGCTCATACACGGTACAAATATAGGTAAATCGATGGAGAGTACAAACTTTTCCATCACATAAATGTATTCCATGCGGAAATTCATCCTTTTCCACTCGGCACGGAATAGTAATCCGAGTAACGATGGAATAGTAGTGCGAGCATCGATGGAATAGTAGTGCGTACGCTCTCGCAATATTGTGCACAGACGGATGCACTATACCGTAGATATCGGTAGGGAAAGGAACAATAACGGGAGAGCTTGCGGCAAAATCGGTAAACTTTGTTAAAAGGTGAGGGATAATTTGACGGGCTTGTGGATTTTGCGTATCTTTGGCTTCGCTTAAAGGTATTCATGTGCGGCTTCGCACGATAGTTATTTATATAGAAGTAAATGTATTGGAGTAAAAAGATTGGTGCAGTATTGACCATCGCTTGCTGTTGTGCCCTTCAAGGCTGGGCACAAGGTCAATGGACGCTAAAAAAATGCCTCGACTATGCACTGGAAAACAATATTCAGGTAAGGAGAAACCGTGTGAGCGAGGAAGAGGGACAGATTAACCTCCGCGAGGACAAGGCTGCGCTATTGCCCAGCCTGAGTTTCTCGACGAGCCAAAGCGTAGGTTATCGTCCCTTTGAGGAAACTACCGCTATCGTACAGAACGGGCAAGTGACAAACACCTCGAAAAAGGTGACAGAGTCAGGCTCGTATGGCCTTAATGCAAACTGGACACTTTGGAATGGCGGAATCAACCAGAAGAACATCAAGGCACAACGCCTGCAGAACCAAATCACAGAACTTTCCACCAAAGAGAGCGAGCAGAGCATACAGGAACAGGTAGCGCAACTGTTCGTGCAGATACTGTATAGCCGAGAGGCAAAGACCGTGAACGAGCAACTTGCCGCTACGGCGAAGACGCAGTACGAACGCGGTGTAGAGATGATGAAACAGGGTCAGATAGCCAAAGCCGATGTGGCGCAATTGGAAGCGGGATGGAAGAGTGCGGAATACGACATCGTTAGCAGCGAGACACAGGCACAGAACTATATCCGCCAGTTAAAGGCACTGTTGGAGTTAGGTATAGACGAGCCCTTCGACATCACAGGTACGGAACCGACGGAGGAACAGGTTTTGGCACCCATCCCCTCGGCAAAGAGCGTGTATGAGAGAGCCTTGGCTTCGCGTCCCGAAATCAAGAGTGCCGAATTGAACATCGAGGCTGCCGACATGAGTCTGGATATTGCACGCCGCGGATACTACCCCACCATCGGGGTGAGCGCAAGCGTTGGCGACAGCCACTATAGTGCCAGCAACGACGGCATTGGAGAGCAGATGAAAACGAATCTAAATATGAGCGCAGGCGTGAACCTAAGTGTGCCCATCTTCGACAACCGCAGAAATAAGAGCGCCGTAGAGCGTGCCAAACTGGCCAAGATGAATAGTCAGTTGGAACTGCAAGACAAGCAAAACGCCCTGTCGAGCACTATCGAGAACTACTGGCTAAACGCTTGCAGCAATCAGCAACGCTATATCGCAGCGCGCTCGAAAGTGGCAAGCCTCGAAACGAGTTACGAACTGTTGGACGCACAATTCAAAAACGGGCTGAAGAACATCGTTGAACTTCGTCAGGGACACGATAATCTGGTCAGCGCTAAACAAGACGAATTGCAAAGCAAATACACCGCCCTGTTGAACATGCAACTGCTGAAGTTCTACGGCGGAGAAGATATTTCATTATAAATAAAATAAAAAAACTCCCCCCCTTCCCCTCTCTATAAGCGAGGGGAGCTGAATGAGAAGGGTGGATTAAAATAAAGATTAGAGAATAAAGAAATATGAAAAAGGTTAATAAAAAGTATCATCTCCCTTCCATAACAGGGAAGGGCTGGGGATGGGTCTTCTGCCTCGCTATCTTATGTGTAAGTTGCAAGCCGAAAGTGGAGTTTACCTATACGACGGCAACCGTCGAACGGCAAGACATCACGACAAGCGTTACTGCCACAGGTACCATTGAACCCGTAACGAGCGTAGAGGTGGGTACGCAGGTGAGCGGTATCGTAAGCAAACTGTATGTGGACTACAATAGCGTGGTGAAGGCTGGACAAGTTATTGCAGAACTCGACCGCACGAACCTGATAAGCGAACTGAGCAGTATGCAGGCAAACCTGAAAAGTGCCCAGAGCGAACTCGACTACCAGAAGGTGAACTACGAGCGATACAAGAATCTCTACGACCAAGGGCTTATCAGTGCCAACGACTTTGACCAGGCAAGGCTGAGTTATATTAAGGCACAGCAGACCGTGACGCAGCAAAAGGAGAATGTGAAAAAGGCGCAGACCAATCTCGGCTATGCCACCATCACGAGCCCGATAGACGGCGTTGTGCTGAGCAAAGAGGTGGAAGAAGGACAGACCGTTGCGTCGAGTTTCAATACCCCTACCCTGTTTACCATCGCAAAGGATTTGACGGACATGCGCGTTATTGCAAAGGTGGATGAGGCCGATATTGGCGAGGTGAAGGAAGGACAGCGCGTATCGTTCTCCGTTGATGCTTTCCCCAACGATACATTCGAGGGTGTTGTCACTCAGGTAAGGCAGGAAGCCACGACGGAAAGTAATGTGGTAACCTACGAAGTAGTAATCAGTGCCCCGAACAAAGACCTCAAACTGAAGCCAGGCCTTACGGCCAATGTGGTCATCTATACGCTCGAACTGAAAGATGTGCTTGCCGTAGCAAGTAAGGCAACACGCTTCACACCGAGCGAAGCCATGTTGAACGACGGCGAGACCATTACTGATGTCGATGCCAAAAACAAACTCTGGGTGAAAGAAGGGCCGAACATCAAGGCCATCGCCGTTGAACTCGGCACCACAAACGGTACCTTGACGCAGATACTGAACGATGTGAAGCCTGGTACAACAGTTTTGACCGATGTTCAGGTAGCTGGCTTCAAGGAAGAAGAGGCAGGGCCAGGCAACCCATTTATGCCAAGACCAAAGAATAAGAACGGGGACAAAAAGAAATAAGCAAAGACAGAAATGGCTGAAAAGGAGAGGAAGGTTGTCATCGAACTTCAGCATGTAAAGCGCGAGTTCACGGTAGGCAGCGAGGTTGTCAAAGCCTTGCGCGGCGTGAGTTTCAAGATTTACGAAGGTGAATTTGTGACTATTATGGGTACTTCTGGTTCGGGAAAGAGCACCCTGCTCAATCAACTGGGATGCCTCGACACACCAACCAGCGGAGAATACATCCTCGACGGTGTTCCCGTTCGCAAGATGAGACGAAGCGAGCGAGCCATACTCCGTAACCGCAAGATAGGTTTTATCTTCCAGAACTACAATTTGCTGGCCAAGACGACGGCTGTAGAGAATGTGGAACTTCCACTAATGTACAACAAGAACTACACGGCCAAACAACGCCGCAATGCTGCCATAGAAGCACTCAAAGCAGTAGGACTCGGCGACAGGCTATACCACAAGAGCAACCAAATGTCGGGTGGACAGATGCAACGCGTTGCTATTGCACGGGCATTGGTAAACAATCCCGCCGTGATTCTCGCGGACGAGGCAACGGGTAATCTGGATACGCATACGAGTTTCGAAATACTGGTGCTCTTCCAGGAACTACACAGACAGGGACGCACCATCATATTCGTCACGCACAACCCCGACATTGCCCAATATAGTAGTCGCAATATTGTGCTGCGCGACGGAGTGATTCGCGAAGATACCATCAACGAGAACATACTCAATGCGGCCGATGCTTTGGCTGCCTTACCACAACCCCAAGACGACTGACCATGAGCATCACAAATCTACTAAAGGTAGCACTCACAGCGATAATGAGCAATAAATTCCGCTCATTCCTAAGTATGCTCGGTATCATCATCGGCGTGGCTGCAGTCATTATCATGATGGCCATCGGACAAGGCTCAAAGGAGAGTGTAAGACAAGAACTCTCTAAGATGGGCAGCAACCTACTTACCATTCGTCCAGGGGCAGATACAAGAGGCGGCGTGCGATTAGACCCGTCGGCCATGCAAACCTTGAAGATGGCGGACTACGAAGCCATCTCCAACGAAGCAACTCTGATTACTCATGTCAGCCCTGAAGTATCGGCTGGTGGTCAGGTAATCTATGGTGCGAACAATACAACCACGACCATCTACGGCGAGAGCCCCGAGTATCTTGACATCAAACTATGGGAAATTAAGGACGGAGACTGCTTCACGGAGGAAGATATAAAGAAGAGCGCAAAGGTCTGCGTTGTGGGTACCACGATTGTGGAAGAATTGTTTGGTGACAAGAACTATGATGCCGTTGGCAAGACCATCCGTTTCAAGAGCATTCCCTTCCGTATTGTCGGCATCCTCAAAAGCAAGGGCTACAACTCGTGGGGCATGGATCAGGACAATGTGATGATAGCCCCCTACACCACCGTCATGAAGCGCATATCAGCTCAGAACTATTTTGGCAGCATCAATGTCAGCGCTCTCAGCGAGGACTTGAGCGACGATGCTATCGAAGAAGTATCAGCCATCTTGCGCACCAGTCATAGGATTAAAGATGGCGACGAAGATGACTTTACCATTCGTTCTCAACAGGAAATCATGGAAACGATGTCGAGCACAATGGATACCATTACGATTATCCTTGTCGTTGCGGCTGCTTTCTCTCTGCTCGTTGCAGGTATCGGCATAATGAACATTATGTTGGTCAGCGTAACAGAGCGCACGAAGGAAATCGGTCTTCGAATGTCTGTCGGCGCACGCGGAATAGACATCATGAGCCAGTTCCTTATCGAGAGTATCATGATAAGCCTGACGGGAGCCTTGCTCGGCGTTGCCTTAGGGTACGGCGGCAGTTCGGTTGCCCAGATGATAGGCTTCCCCGCCAATGTTCCTTTGTGGAGCGTGGGCGTAAGTTTTGTAGTGTGTACCCTTATCGGTATATTCTTCGGGTATGTCCCTGCACGAAAAGCAGCAAAGATGGACCCCATTGAAGCACTTCGATATGAATAAAAAGAAAATAAAAGCACAATTATGAAGAAGATTGTTCTAAGTATGTTTATGCTTCTTGCCCTGACTGCAACAGCAAAAGACAAGACGAGTGATGCCAAGTACCTGGCTGGCGCTGTACCCGAAGAAAACGGCACAATCGTTTTCAGAAAAGGTTTCTCTGTAGCAGGTAAATCCGATCAGGAAGTAACTAAGGTTATGCAGGACTTCGTCAATCAACTAGTTGACAAATCCATCACAGCACCTGGCAATTATGCACGCATAATGGAGAGCAGTGACAATTCCGTTGTTGCACGAGTATGCGAATGGCTCGTGTTCAAGCAGAAGCCATTTGTAAGCGACAAGGCCCGTATGCGTTACTTGATTCAGGTAAATACCAAGGACAGCCGCGTGGATATGTCCGTTACCCAGATTTCCTACTATTACGAGGAAGACCAGGAAGGCATGAACGGTGAAATCATCAAGGCCGAAGAGTGGATAAGCGACAAGGAAGCGCTGAATAAGGCAAAGACAAAACTCTATCCCAAAAGCGGAAAGTTTCGCAGGAAAACGGTTGACCGAATGGAGAACCTGTTCGAAGCAGCCATGGATGCCTTTGACGAGCCCGAACCTGAAGTGGTTGTTCCCGTCAAGAAAGTGCGCAAGAATATTGTAGAAGACTAAGGCATGACAACGCAAACGCTAATCGACAAGGCTGCAAAACTATACCGTCAGGGCAATCAGTTCCGTCAGCAAAACGATTGGCAGCACGCGATGGAATGCTACAACCAAGCGATAGAATTAAATCCCCACTCTCCTGCGGCAAAAGCAAAGGAGATGCTGGAGAATATACTGAACTATTATTGCAAGGATTTATTCAATCCTTGAACAAAAGATACCAATTATGAGAGGAATTATAGTCGTTGATACAGAGAGATGCAAGGGTTGCGGCTTGTGCGTTGTGGGTTGTCCCCAAAAGGGAATCAGAATGAGCCAAAGGGCTGTGAACAAGAAAGGCTACCCTTATGCAGAACTTGTTGATGAAGACAAATGTGTGGGATGCACCAGTTGTGCCATCGTCTGCCCAGATGCCTGTATAACGGTCTATCGTAAAAAATAAAGAGAATCATGGCAGACAAGAACGATATCATATTGATGAAGGGAAACGAAGCCATTGCCCACGCAGCCATTCGCTGCGGCTGCGACGGCTTCTTTGGTTACCCGATTACGCCCCAGAGTGAGATACTTGAAACTTTGGCTTTGGAAAAGCCTTGGGAAACAACGGGTATGGTTGTACTGCAGGCAGAAAGCGAAGTAGCCTCGATAAACATGGTGTACGGAGGCGGTGCAACAGGCAAGCGTGTGATGACTTCGTCCTCGAGCCCTGGCGTGGCACTGATGCAAGAGGGCATCTCCTATATGGCATGTGCCGAAATACCTGGATTAATCGTGAATGTCCAGCGAGGCGGTCCTGGTTTGGGCACCATTCAACCCAGTCAGAGCGACTACATACAATGTACACGCGGAGGCGGCAACGGAGATTATAATGTAATTGTCCTTGCTCCTGCCAGCGTACAGGAGATGGCTGATTTCGTGGACTTATCTTTTACACTCGCCTTCCGTTATCGCACACCAGTCATCATGCTGAGCGATGGTGTCATCGGTCAAATGATGGAGAAAGTCGTGCTCCCGCCCTTTAAGCCCCGCAGAACCGAAGAGGAAGTCCGTAAGGAATGCCCTTGGGCAACCGTGGGAAGGAAGAACCGAAAGAACAACATACTGACCTCGCTTGATTTCGACCCGTACAACATGGAGCGACACAATCAAGACCTGCAACGGAAATATAAGGAAATCATGCAGAAGGAAGTGCGCTTCGAAGAGGAACAAACCGAAGATGCCGACTACCTTATCGTAGCCTTTGGCTCTGCTGCCCGTATCTCACAGAAGGCCATCGAACTTTGCAGGAAGGAAGGCATAAAGATGGGTATGCTCCGCCCCATCACACTTTGGCCATTCCCGACGGAACGAATCAAGGAATTGTCCCGTAAGGTCAAGGGAATTATCAGTATTGAAATCAATGCTGGGCAGATGATTTTCGACATTCAGAATGCTGTCGAAGGTCGTGTTTCCGTCAAGCATTACGGTCGTATGGGCGGTGTCGTGCCTACTCCAGACGAGATTGTTAATGCTCTAAAAAGTAATTTAATAAATGAATTAGGATAAAGTAATGGAAGATGTAAACGAAATGCTGGCTGAACAGCAACGCGAACTGGAACGGGTTCGAGGCAAGAGAAACCGAAAGATGGACACATCTTCCATCCGACAGATACTCAATATCGTGTTTCTGATTCTGGCGCTTATCGGCATTGTGCTGTACTTCAGCTTCCCCGACAAGCACATCATGGGTATGACCGTCATAGGGGTCGGCATGGTAGTGAAAATAGCAGAATTCTTTATCCGATTTATGTTTTAAGTAAGATATGACTAATCAAGAAATCATACAACCCGAAAATCTGGTGTACAAGAAGCCCACGCTTCTCAACGACAACCCTATGCACTACTGTCCTGGGTGCAGCCATAGCGTGGTACACAAACTGATTGCGGAAATCATTGAGGAGATGAATATTGTGGACAAAACCATCGCCATCTGCCCCGTGGGATGTGCGGTGTTTGCCTGCAACTATATAGATATTGACTGGATTGAAGCAGCACACGGCAGGGCAACCGCTGTGGCTGGAGCCTCCAAACGCCTTTGGCCCGACCGTCTGGTATTTACCTATCAGGGCGATGGAGACCTTGCCTGTATCGGAACGGCCGAGACCATCCATTCGATGAATCGTGGAGACAACATCGCCATCATCTTTATCAACAACGCCATTTATGGTATGACAGGCGGACAAATGGCCCCCACTACCCTGATGGGTATGAAGACTTCCACTTGTCCCTATGGGCGACAGGCCGACCTTCACGGCTTTCCTTTGAAGATAACAGAGATAGCCGCCACGCTTGAGGGCACTTGTTATGTCACCCGTCAATCGGTTCATAATGTAGCCTCCATCCGTCGCACCAAGGCTGCCATCCGTAAGGCATTCGAAAACAGCCTACAAGGCAAGGGTACCTCTTTAGTGGAAGTTGTCAGCACATGTAGCGCAGGTTGGAAGATGAGCCCCGTTGCAGCGAACAAATGGATGGAAGAAAACATGTTCCCCTATTACAATTTGGGAGACTTGAAGGACAACTCCATGTGAAATGTCAAATTAAAATGTATTGAAGTGAAAAACGAAATAATCATAGCAGGCTTTGATGGTCAGGGTGTACTTTCTATGGGTAAGATTCTGGCTTATTCGGCCTTATTTGAAGGAAAAGAAGTGACTTGGATGCCTTCCTACGGCCCTGAGCAACGAGGCGGAACAGCCAATGTAACGGTCATCGTCAGCGAAGACCGCATTTCCTCGCCCATCCTGAACGAGTACGATACGGCTGTCATTCTGAATCAGCCCTCGTTGGACAAGTTCGAAGAGCGCATAAAGCCAGGTGGCGTACTCATATACGATTCCTACGGCATCAGTACGCCTCCGACACGAAAGGACCTTACCATCTACCGTATCGACGCTATGGATGCTGCCGCAGAAATGGACAATGTCAAGGCGTTCAACATGATTGTGTTAGGTGGATTGCTCAAAGTATGCCCGATTGTCTCTTTGGAGAATGTGCTGAAAGCCTTGCGGAAGACCCTTCCCGAACGCCATCATCATTTGATACCCCTGAACGAAGAAGCCCTGAAGCGTGGGCACGAAATCATCTATCACGTTGAATAACCCATGACGAAACGAATCTCACTATACCTGCTTTTGCTCTTCTGCCCGCTTTGGGTAGTAGCGCAAATCTCGTATGCTGACGATTCCTACACCAAAGGAACACAGTCGGACATCAACGACCCCTTAGCATGGGGACGCGATACAACAAGCGATTCGTCCTTCGAAGTTCCCATCGGCATTACGCAATGGACACTCGATCCTCGATTGGGTTATGTCGTTCCTGCCGAGAACCTCGATACGGTTACCCACATGTTCCACTATTTCAACAACACTTCGGGGTATAACGGAGAATACACCATCTTGGGCAATTTGGGTTCGCCGCGTATCGACCGCATCTATATGAACCGCAACTATGCCTCGCCCATACCTTTCATGTGGCCCTACGACTATTCGTCGAGCGGTCTCAATGGTTTCCGCTTTTCCAACACCCTTAGTCCAATGACCAACCTTGCCTACCACAAGGTCGGCAACCGACAATCGGGACAGGAACGCCTACACGCCTACTTTGCCAGCAATATCAACAAGGACGCAGGCATCGGCATGAAGTTCGACTATCTGTACGGACGCGGTTATTACAATAGCCAAGCCAACAGCCAGTTCTGCGGCACACTATTTGGTTACTACCTGGGCGACCGCTACAATATCCACGCCTACGCCAACTTCGACCACTTCAAGATGGCAGAGAATGGCGGTATCGAGGACGATGCGTATATTACCGACCCGCAGAGTTTTCCGCGCAACTATGGTTCGAAGGACATTCCGACGGCATTATCGGAGACCTGGAACCGCAATCAGCACCAAGACTATTTCCTGACCCAGCGCTTCAATCTGGGTTATCACAAAGAGATTGAACTGCCCGACAGCCTCCTGCCGAAAATGCCCAGCGACAACGAACTGCTAGCACAACTGAGCGACAGCATTCGGCTCGTATTGGCCAACGACAGCCTACGACAGACGGTAGCCTTGGATTCCCTGCGCTTGGCGTGGGAGAACTTGCAGGTCAAACCGCAGGAGTTCATTCCCGTAGCAAGTATTGTCCACACCTTCTCACTCAACAACCTGCACCACACCTATTATTCCCACAATACGCCCGAGGACTACTACACCAATCTATACTACGGCAGCCTAACCAATGTCAAGGACCTCACCAAGGCACTTGTCATGCGAAATGTGCTTGCCCTGTCCTTGAACGAAGGTTTCAAGAAATGGGCGCAGTTCGGCCTCTCCGCCTTTGTCATTCAGGAGCACAAGCACTACACCCTGCCCGACTTACGGAATGGCGTCTTCTGCCGTAGCGCCTACAAGGAAAACAACATACTCGTTGGCGGAGAGATGAGCCGCACGAAGGGAGATTGGGTGCATTATAATGTGAATGGAGAGATTTCCATCCTCGGTGCAAGTCTGGGCGACTTTAATATCGACGGTACCTTGGATGTGGACATTCCCGTCAGCAAGCGCGACACGCTGCAACTCTCTGCACATGGCTTTATACAAAATCTCGACCCCGACTTCTATCTCTGTCACTATCACAGTCAGTTCAACTGGTGGGACGACGACGATTTGTCGAAGGAGTTCAAAACACGCATAGAGGGACGGCTTCATCTGCCTCGCACGGGCACAACACTTTCCGTAGGGCTCGAGAATCTGAAGCACTACACATACCTCACCATGCAGAACACGCTCATTGGCACGGATGCCACCTCTGTTCTCTCTGGCGACTACAGCCACGATGTAGCCGTCCGTCAGGTATCCAGCAACATACAGGTGTTCTCCGCCTCGTTGAAGCAAGACCTCGCCTTTGGTCCTTTCCATTTGGACAACGAGTTCACCTATCAGAGCACATCCAACAATCGTGCCCTTCCCTTGCCGAAGTTCAACCTCTACAGCAATCTCTATTTTAAGTTCCGCCTGTTTAAGGTGCTCAATGTCGAACTCGGTGGCGATGTGCGCTACTACACCTCATTCTATGCACCCGACTATGCGCCGTCCATCGGCATGTATGCCACACAGGATGCAAGTCAGCCCCGTGTAAAGGTCGGCAACTACCCCATCGTCTGTGCTTATGTGAACATCCACCTCAAGCGCTGTCGTCTCTATGTCCTCGGCAACCACCTCAATGCTGGCAGCGGCCGCATGTTCTGGGCACCCCACTATCCTATCGACCCGCGCAATATTCACTTCGGTCTCAGTTGGAACTTCTTCAATTAAGTCCATCCCATATCGTACCTTTTCGTGCAATACTATTCCGTAGCTTCTCGCTATAGTAGTCCGAGACACGGAAGATTAGTATTCCATCGCACCTCGCATTACTATTCTTCCGTCCCCTCAGACATTATTGGCGTGCCGCTGCCGTCGGTTTGGCCTGCCGTTGGTTACTTAGCGGCCTGCCGCTCGTGGCTTAGCGGCGTGCCGCTCAGACGCGTGCGGCGTGCCGCTGAGGTTCATGTGGCGTGCCCTTCATTTGCTGTATAGCCCTTGTTGAAAAATGAGGCGAAACATTTTGATTTTCGTTTAATTGTTCTTACATTTGTGAGGTAGAACTTAATTATTCACAAATACCATGAAGCGAATTCTCCTATCACTCGCGTTGCTGACCACAGTTGCAGTGGGCGCACAGGCACAAGGTGCAGGACTGAGCCAAGGTCAAGCCGTTGTACAGACAACTGCCAATCCTACGACAACTCGCAAGACCTGTTCTCATTGTGGCATCACGATGGGTAACATCACCTATGCGTGGCAACACGAGTCGTGGTGTCCCTATTATCGCTCGTCGGGCGGTAGCAGTTCCTCACGCAGTTCAAGCAGAAGTTACGGCACCTATACCGCTGCCAACGCTGCCTCCTACGCGCTTGGTTCCCTGCTTTCAGGGCTGATTTCAAGTAGTTGGAGTCGGTCAAGACAGCAAACAACACAATATAAACCTTACGACCCACAAGCAGAAGCAAGGAAGTTGGCGCTGCAAGAGCAAAAGAAAGCGTTTATGGAGAAGCGTAACGCCAGTTATAAGGAATCTCGCAAGTACTGGAAATATGGCGACTATGAGATTCTTGCCAACGGCCATAGATATTATCCCGAATGTTATGCCTGTAAAGGTTATTCTACTAAAGGCGTTTTGTTT
>JAGCYD010000017.1 GCA_017960985.1 Bacteroidaceae bacterium | reverse complement strand
AGCCCGATGACCACGAAATCTACGTGGAGTGTACACACAAGACCGACCATCATTTGATGGGTACTATCATCGACGAGCAAGGCTTTCCGTTGGCATACGCTAATGTTGCCATTCTCAATCCCGCTGACTCCACCCTGCTCAGTGGTGGTGTCTCAAACGAAAGTGGCTACTTCGCCATTCCATACGAGCAACAAACGGTTCTTGCCCGTATTTCATACGTCGGTTACAAGACCGTCTACAGACTCTGCGACAAGGCCGAGGTGGGGACAATTCGGATGCAGCCAGATAACTATACATTAAAAGGAGTTACCGTTAAAGGTCATAGGCTGCTATATACTTCAACAGACAGGGGCCTGCAGGTCTCGATTCAAGGCACTCCTTTGGAGCAATTCGGTTCTGCCAACGAAATGCTCACCCATCTGCCCTTGATGATGAGCAACGGTGAGATAGCAGGTCATGGAAAGCCCGAAATCTACATCAACAACAAGAAAGTGAGAGGAGAGGACGAATTAGAGCGTCTGCGAGCAGATGAGGTCAAGTCGGTAGAGATTATCACACAGCCAGGAACTGAATATGACGCCGCTGTCTCGTCGGTAATCCGCATCAAGACTGTCCGTCGCACAGGCGAAGGCTGGAGCGGCAACTTCTCTGGTGCTTACCGACAAGGGCACGAACATTATGAGAGTGCCAATGCTGCCCTGAACTATCGCCTACGGAACGGTATGGACTTCTTCGTTCGAGGTTACCTGACAGACAACAACACACAGACGGTAAAAACAACAGACGAACAATTGCAGGCATCGTCCATTTGGAACCATCGAAAAGAAGAGGAATACAAGTATCGCATGAAATACTATTTTGCCGACCTCGGATGGAACTGGGAAATCAACGACCACCATTCCATTGGCTTTACCTATACGGCCAACAACTATATCGGCGACCGAAAGTATATCTGCGCCAATGACATGCAAACCATGCAGGACGGTATGATGGTGAACGAAGGGCATAGTACGACAACGACGCTGACTAAGCCTAAGTTAAAGCATAGTATCAATGCCTATTATATCGGAGAAATCGGGAAGTGGAAGGTGGATTTCAGTGCAGACTATTACAATGCCCATTCCCAAAACGAGATGAGCGGAGGCACAGAGGGCGAGACACCCGTTAGCAGCAGTACGGCCACGAAGAACCAACTGATTGCCGAGAAACTGGTCATCACAGCCCCTGTTCCCATTGGCAAGCTAACCTTTGGAGAGGAGGCATCCACCGTTGACCGCACCAGCGACTTCACCCAAAGCGGCTTCTCTGCCGACAACCACATCCGACAGCAAACTGCTATCTGGAGCGTTTTTGCCAATTACTCGCTGAAAGTGGGGAGCCTCTCCGTCAATGCAGGGCTGCGCTGGCAGAATGAGCACAACCGTTACGAACTTGACGGTGTGCGCAACGACGAGATGAGTCCTAACTACCACGTGTTGATACCCCGGTTGTCCATCAGTTATCAGCACTCACCTTGGACCCATTCGCTCTCCTACCAGTGTACACGAAACAACCCGCCATATTCCATCCTGTCATCGGCAGTCACCTATACCAGTAAGTATGAATACAATAGTGGCAACCCTTTCCTTCAGCCCCAAACCAACCATCGTGTTGCGTGGAAATCGCAGTGGAAGTGGATATACGCCGAAGCCATTTACGGGTATCAGGAAAATGTATATCACTCTATACGTTCTACCTACGACGATGTCGACCATCCTGGTGTGATTCTAACCGACTTCCGCACCGTTCCAAAGACACAGTACTACATGATAGTCCTCAACGCCACACCCAAAATCGGCATCTGGCAGATGAACTATTCAGTAGAGTTCGCTGTGCAAGACCATGATTACGGGGAGTTGGGCATCGCCCACAACTGGCACGGACTGATGACTGACTTCACGTTCGACAACACTTTTACCCTGCCTCACGCATGGATGCTGAATGTAACGGGAAGCATCACGCCCTATCAGAAGTCAGCCTATTGGATAAACAAGACAACTGGAAGTCTCGACCTCCGCCTTAGCAAACAATTCCTGCGGGACAAAAGCCTCAATGTAGCCCTCGTCGCCAGTGACATCTTGCGCACTAAATACGATGAAGGAACGGCATATGGCGGTATAGGGTACAGAAATATCTTTCGTCTTTATCGCGATGCCCGTCGAATCGGGTTCAATGTATCTTGGCGGTTCAATGCCACGAAGAGCAGATATAAGGGTAGCCACGCCGGACAAAGCGAGCGCAACCGACTATAATCACTCTCGGTTCGATAGGCAGCCGTCGGCCTCGTGCCGACGCTGCCCTCTTTTAAGATTAAACGAAGGAATTTAGTTCATTTTGTATATTTTTTCCTTCAATTATAGTGCTGTTTCGAAAATAATTCGTATCTTTGCACTGAAAAAATGGTCGAATATTCGACTGTTTTTTCAGTAACAAATATTAAAAGGATAAGAAATGATTATTCAAAGAGGTCAATTTGTAAACGAGCTGCTCAGCAAGCGATGGAACGGTAAGGTAAAGATTATCACCGGTATCCGCCGCTGTGGCAAGTCGTTCTTGCTTTCAACGCTCTACAAGGATTACCTGCT
>JAGCYD010000016.1 GCA_017960985.1 Bacteroidaceae bacterium | reverse complement strand
CGTGATGAGTTAGCAAAGCAGAAGTTCGGTCGCGTCTATGGCGCACTGACCGACGAGCAGAAAGTTGCTATCCGTACCTATTATCCTCAGAAGATTTCCGAGGCTGAACCTAAAAAATATGGAGGGAACTAATTATGGCTAAGAAAAAAGGTAGTCGCGAAATGCCGGAGATGAACACCTCATCTCTCCCCGACCTGATATTTACCATTCTGTTCTTCTTCATGATTGTAACCACCATGCGTGAGGTTACGCTCAAGGTGAAGTTCATTGTCCCTGCAGGTACGGAACTTGAGAAGCTTGAAAAGAAGTCTGCCGTGTCTTTCATCTATGTGGGTCCTCCTACCGACCAGCTTCGTGCTCAGTTTGGTAGTACCACCCGTATTCAGTTGAACGACCGCTATGCAGAGCCAAAGGAAGTCATGGACTTTATCTATCAGGAGCGTCAGTCGATGTCCGACCAGACCGCTCAGGTAGTATCCATTAAGGCTGACCAGAGAACTCAGATGGGTTACATCACTGACATCAAGGAAGTGCTCCGTCGTTCTTGGGCTCTGAAGGTGAACTACTCTTCAACGCGAAGAAACTAAGATTCATTACATCTGACAATAAAGAAGAGCTTGGCTTAAGTGTCAGGCTCTTCTTGTTAAAGCATCAACGGCCATTAGCCACCAGAATCAATGTATATGCAGCCCAAGATTAGTATGATTGCAGCCGTGGCGCGGAATCGTGCCATAGGTTTCAACAACAAGTTGCTTTATTGGCTTCCCGAGGATTTGAAGCGCTTTAAGGCCCTGACGACGGGCAATACTATCGTCATGGGGCGCAAGACCTTCGAGTCGTTGCCCAAAGGGGCGTTGCCCAATCGCCGTAATGTCGTCTTGTCGCGAAACGGCGCGGAGTTCCCCGGTGCAGAGACCTTCCCCTCGATAGAAGCAGCCTTGGCTTCTTGCCGTGCCGACGAACAAGTGTATATTATCGGGGGTGCCAGTATCTACGAGCAGGCTATGCCATTTGCCGACCGCCTTTGCTTGACGGAGATTGACGATATTCCAGCCGATGCCGATGCGTTTTTTCCCGATTATTCTGACTGGCAGAAGGTCAGCGAGGAATGCCACGAACCCGACGAACGCCATCAGTTCCGCTACTGTTTTGTTGATTATATCCGACCATGAAACAATATCTCGATTTATTACAGCGCATCCTCGATGAGGGCGTAGAAAAGAGCGACCGTACCGGTACGGGCACCATCAGCGTGTTTGGTCATCAGATGCGTTTCGACTTGGAGCAGGGCTTTCCCTTGCTCACCACGAAGAAAGTGCATCTCAAGAGTATCATCTACGAGTTGCTGTGGTTCCTCAAGGGCGATACCAATGTGAAGTACCTGCAGGACAATGGCGTGCGTATCTGGAATGAGTGGGCCGACCCTGTGACGGGCGACCTCGGTCATATCTATGGTTACCAGTGGCGGTCATGGCCCGACTACAACGGAGGCTTCATCGACCAGATACAGCAGGCAGTCGATGACATCAAGAACAATCCCAATAGCCGTCGCATTATCGTTTCGGCGTGGAATGTAGCGGACATCGACAACATGAATCTGCCACCTTGTCACGCTTTCTTCCAGTTCTATGTGGCCAACGGCCGCCTGTCGTTGCAGTTGTACCAGCGTAGTGCCGACTGCTTCCTAGGTGTACCGTTCAACATCGCTTCGTATGCCTTGCTCTGTATGATGATGGCACAGGTATGTGGCCTTCGTCCGGGTGAGTTTATCCATACCACGGGCGACACCCACATCTATACCAACCACCTGGAGCAGGTGCACCTGCAACTTACCCGCGAGCCCCGTCCTTTGCCCCGTATGGTCATCAATCCTGAGGTGAAGAGCATTTTCGACTTCCAGTACGAGGACTTCACGCTTGAGGGGTACGACCCGTGGCCCGCCATTAAGGGAGTGGTGTCAGTTTGAACCAAGAATAAAAGATTGAGCATTGTCTTTGCCTGAGGATTTTATAGCATTGATGCGTGCTCACTTGGGCGATGCTCAGGCGGAAGCGTTATTCGAGGGACTATCCCAGCCTCCTACCGTCAGCGTGCGCTTCAATCCGTTCAAGACGGCCCATCTTACTCTGAATCGCGAAGCCTTGGGCGATACTGTCCCTTGGTGTCCCGATGCCTACTACTTGCCAGAGCACTTGGCGTTCACCTTCGACCCCTTGTTCCATGCCGGGGCCTACTATGTGCAGGATGCTTCATCGATGTATTTGGCTGAGATACTGCGGAAACACCTTTCGCCTCTCGCTTCTCATCCCTCATTTCCACTCACGGCTCTCGACCTCTGTGCCGCCCCAGGTGGCAAGAGTACATTGCTTGCCGCTTGTTTGCCCGAAGGTAGTTGCTTAATCTCCAACGAACCGATTCGCAAGCGTGCGCAGGTATTAGCGGAGAATGTGCAGAAATGGGGTGCCCCCAATCATATCGTAACGCAGAACTATCCCGAGGACTTTTCCTATCTGCGACAAACCTTCGACTTTGTTCTAACCGATGTTCCTTGTTCGGGCGAGGGAATGTTCCGCAAGGACGAGACGGCTGTCCGCGAGTGGAGTCTCGACAATGTTCGTCAGTGTGCAGCGCGTCAGCGCGATATCCTGCGTAGCATATTGCCGACGCTCAAGGAGGGCGGTCTGCTCGTCTATTCTACCTGTACCTTCAACCGCTTCGAAGACGAGGAACAGGTGGAGTGGCTCGTTTCGGCATACGGCCTGCAGTTGCTTGAGCAGCGACACTTCTTCCCGGGTCGCGACCGAGGCGAAGGACTCTATATCGCAGCCCTCCGAAAGCCCCTGCCCGATGCCGTAGAGCCGTTGGCATCCCGTCTCCAGAAGTCCCTGAAGAGTTTACGGACGATGGAGCCGCAACTCATAATCGACCCCGAAGCACCCATTGTGGAACTTACCTATGCGCAGGCCATTGCCTACTTGCGTCGCGAGGCTCTGCATGTCGAAGCCCCGCGTGGTATGGTTACGGTTGCCTATCGTGGTGTTCCCCTTGGCCCTGTCAAGAGCGTGGGCAATCGTCTCAACAACCTTTATCCGCAGGAGTGGCGCATCCGCACAACCTACAATCCCACGGAGCCCGTTCCCGACTTCTTCCTTCCTGCGTCGTAGGCTTGCCGCCATCCTTTTCGTAGCCCTCCGCAATACTATTCCAAGGCATCACGCAATAGTAGTCCGAGACACGGAAGACTAGTAGTCCGTCGCCCCTCGCATTACTATTCTTCGCCCCCTCAACTATACCCCTCAAGAATCAATATCGTCTCGTCAAAAAATCAACACCGTTGATTTTGAAAATCATTAGTATTAAATTGCAAAATCATTACCGTTGATTTTGCAAATCATCAGTGTTGATTTGACAGGGTATAAGTTTT
>JAGCYD010000015.1 GCA_017960985.1 Bacteroidaceae bacterium | reverse complement strand
TGCCGCCAGTCGGTCCTCAACAGTGAGCTCAGCGGTTTCCTCCGCCGACGCCTGAGTTTCCTGACTGTCCTGTGCCTCCTCGGCCTCCTGAGTCGCCTGAGTTTCCAACTGCTCTTCTTCTATTTTCTTTTCTTCTTTGCTCATATCATTATATATATTAATGTCATTTCTATGCTAACAAAGACCTTGCCAAACGACGGAATATCCGAGATGTTTTATCCCGAATGACCGATATTGCAGGAAGTTTAAACTTATCTGGGAGTTTATTCGCCCTCCACATGACAGTGGATGAAGCCCATTTCCTTTGCCCGTTCCTCGGGCATTAAGAAGTATGTCGCATCTCCTTCGGTGCACACCTCACCTTGAGTGTTGAGTACTTCGGCATGGATAAAGAGTAGATTGCGCCGCTGCTCCGCAATATGGGCGCGAATAGTCAGTTGAGACTCATTCGTGGATACAGACTTACGAAAACGAACATTGAGTGCCGTAGTAAAACCGCTTGTCTGCTTCTTTCGCGTCACCACCCAGCCGCACACCTCGTCGATAAGCGTACTCAATATGCCGCCATGCATCGTGTCCACCCATCCCTGAAAATGCTTCTCGGGATGCCAGATGCTAACGATATCGTCACCGTCCTCGTAGAACTCCATGTGTAGTCCGAAAGGATTGTCTGGTGCGCAGCCAAAGCAGTTATACTCAGGCTGTCCCTGCCAAGGGTTGATTATTTTCTTCACTTTTGTATTTATGTTGCAGGATTCACCCCTCCCCATACATCTTAGCCTTCAGTTCCTTGATGGCGTCGCTGGAGATGTAGTCGTCATACTCCATCAGTTTGTCGATGGTGCCCGAGGGCGTCAGTTCGATGATGCGGTTGGCCACGGTCTGTATGAACTCGTGGTCGTGCGAGGCAAATAAGATGTTGCCCTTGAATAGTTTCAGGTTGTTATTGAAGGCCTGAATGCTTTCGAGGTCGAGGTGGTTCGTCGGCGTGTCGAGCACGAGGCAGTTGGCGTTGCGGAGTTGCATACGGGCAATCATGCAACGCATCTTCTCGCCTCCCGAGAGCACATTTACCTTCTTCAGTACCTCCTCGCCCGAGAATAGCATGCGACCGAGGTAGCCCTTCATGAACACCTCGTTGCCCTCGCCGTACTGCATCAGCCAATCGACGAGGTTTTTGTCCGACTGGAAGAACTCCGTGTTGTCCACCGGCAGATACGCCGTCGTGATGGTAATGCCCCAGTTATAAGTGCCTGCCTGCGCCTCGCGGTTGCCCATGATAATCTCGAACAGGGCTGTCATCGCACGCGGGTCGTGGCTGAGGAAAACCACTTTCTGGCCCTTCTCGATGTTGAACGACACATTATCGAACAATACCGTACCATCGTCGGCCACAGCCTTCAGTCCTTCCACCTCCAGTATCTGGTTGCCCGGTTCGCGCTCCATCTGGAAGATGATACCCGGGTATTTGCGTGTCGAGGGACGAATCTCCTCGATGTTTAGTTTTTCCAGCATCTTCTTGCGACTCGTCGTCTGTTTCGACTTCGCCACATTGGCAGATAATCGACGGATGAACTCCTCCAGTTCCTTGCGCTTCTCCTCCGCTTTCGCCTTCTGGTTCTGTGCCTGGCGTAGCGCCAACTGACTGGATTCGTACCAGAACGAGTAGTTGCCGGCGAACAGCGTTACCTTGCCGAAGTCGATGTCGATGGTATGTGTACAAACCGAGTCGAGGAAGTGACGGTCGTGACTCACCACAAGCACCGTCTGCTCGAACTCCGAAAGATATTGCTCCAACCACTGCACCGTGTCGAGGTCGAGGTCGTTGGTCGGCTCGTCGAGCAACAGGTTGTCGGGATTACCGAACAATGCCTTGGCCAGCATCACGCGCACCTTCTCCTTACCCGAAAGTTCACCCATCAACTGGTAGTGCTTACTCTCCTTGATACCCAGACCCGACAACAATGTTGCCGCATCGCTCTCAGCCGTATAGCCGCCCATCTCGGCAAACTTATCCTCCAGTTCCGCCACACGGATGCCGTCCTCATCGGAGAAGTCGGCTTTGGCATAGAGTGCCTCGCGCTCCTTCATCACATCCCACATCGTGGTGTGTCCCATCAGTACGGTATTCAACACCGTTTCCTGATCATACTGGAAGTGGTCCTGCGACAACACACTCAGGCGTTCGCCCGGTCCCAGTTCGATGGTTCCCTTATTTGGCTCCAGTTCACCGCTAATGGCACGGAGTAGCGTTGATTTACCGGCGCCATTCGCACCGATTACTCCGTAGATATTGCCCGGAGTAAACTTGATATTTACATCTTTGTAGAGTACTTGTTTGCCAAACTGAATGGCAAGATTCGATACTGTTATCATTTATGTTTTACGATTATAGTGTCATACTGTCGCCCACAAACTGAAAGGGCAGAATATCCTTGACGGAGCCTACTACATGCGTCCCCGCCGTAGCATAAAGCAAGATACGCATCGGCTGCTTGTAGCGATCCTCGACCTCCAGCATTACCTGACGGCAGGCGCCACAGGGAGGTATCGGCTTCGAAAAGAAACGCCCCTGACTGCACGCTGCAATGGCAAGCGCTGCAATAGGCTGATCGGGGTATTCATGTTGGGCATGGAAGATGGCCGTACGCTCGGCGCACAAGCCCAGAGGGAAAGAAGCATTCTCTTGATTGCTACCTGTGACGACCACTCCGTTCTTCAGCCTCAACGCTGCTCCCACGCTGAAGTGGGAATAGGGGGAATAACTTTGGTTTGTGGCACGCTTGGCAGCCTCGATAAGTTCGCGGTCGGCCTCATTGAGTTCGTTCTCCTGATAGACACTGACTTCACTTGTAATTTTGTACTTTTCCATGTGCGTTCTCGTCCGTTAGTTGCCCAATTCTCTACAAAATTACAACATAATTCCCAATGCTCCACTCGGCCATACCGTTTTTTTATGAAAAGGGTGCTGAATTCTCAATTATTTTATATATTTGCAGCATAAAGAACTGAATTATGCGCAAAATCCACACCATTCTGCTACTGATTGCCCTATTGTCGGGCAATATGTTATATGCCCAATACACTAACTCTGCCTACCATCAATATATCGAGCGCTACAAAGACATGGCGCAGGAACAAATGCGGAAGCACGGGATTCCCGCCAGCATTACCTTGGCACAAGGACTTCTGGAAAGTGGTGCTGGCAGAAGCGAACTGGCCACGAAAGCCAACAACCACTTTGGCATCAAGGTCGGCATGGGCTGGAACGGGCCGTATATGATAAAAAGCGACGACCGCCCCGACGACCGTTTCCGTAAATACAACAACGCAGCAGAAAGTTTTGAGGACCATTCCCAGTTCCTTTTAAAGCCTCGGTACGCCAGTCTGTTCAAACTCTCCCCTACCGACTATAAGGGTTGGGCACGCGGATTGAAGCAATGCGGGTATGCCACAAGCCCCACCTATGCAGAGCAACTCATCACCATTATCGAGAACTACAAACTATACCAATACGACACTTTAGAAAAGAAGCATCGGCATGCCGGCAGCGAACAGGCTCCTGTCCCAACACAGGCAACGCCAACCACTGCACAGACTATGCGCGAACTGGCCGAACAAGCCTTCTTCGCCGCTCATCCCGTACAGGCATGCAACGAGAACTACTATATTGTAGCACAGGCTGGCGACGACCTTTCCACCATTTCGCTAATGACTGATGTTTCCAAACGCAAACTCCGCAAATACAACGAACTGCCCCGCGACTATACTCCGCAGGCAGGTGACATCCTGTATTTGCAGAAGAAACAAAGTCACGCAGACAAATCGCTGAAAGGCATGCATCACACTATACAGGCAGGCGAATCGATGCACGACATCGCACAGCGTTACGGCATCCGACTTGAGAGTCTTTACAAACTAAATTCTCTCGGTTCTGACTACACCCCTCTGCCTGGTCAAATGCTACGCATTTACTAAACTGCGACTAGGATATTGCCGTCTTTATCACCACAGCGTAAAATCGAGTGGGATTTATGGTTGGGATATTCTCTTTTTTACTTATATTTGCAACGATTTTCATTAAGTTTAAACTATGGCATACGACAAGAACGGCTCCACGAAAAAACCGCGCAAGAAAGTGCGGACGACAAGTGGCGACTACGAAGAACCCATCAGCATGGGCGAACTTTCCACTTGGATTTTCAGTGGGCTATTGATTATCATCGCTCTGGCAGTCCTCATAGCCTACATATCCAATATCTTCGTCACACCTGGCGAAAGCAACTGGTTAGGCGACTTGGGAAGTGGGATTGTGAAGCATGTCATCGAATACTCCTTTGGCCTTGCCACCGTATTCTTACCCATTTTGATGATTGCCTTGGCTTTCCGTATTCTAAAAATAGGACGGATTCGTCTTTGGAAGTGGGTCATCAATTGCTGCTTGCTCACCATTTGGTTCTCGGTGGCAGCCGAACTGTTCCAGCGCTTTTTCTTCACCGAAAGCCACATTCTCATGGGAGGTATGCACGGGCGCATCGCCCTTGAATATCTTATCCAGAAGGTCGGCAAGGTAGGTGCGTTGGCCATCATTGTCGTTACGGCTATTGCGTATGTTGGTTACCTGAGTGGAGAAACCATCCATTTCATTCAGCGTACCATTGAAGCCGCACGCCGTCGAGCAGAGAAATCCGAAGACGAAAGCGAAAACGAAGTTACCGGCATCGCCGAGATTGACGACGGACCGCACGAAGAACGCAGCCCTGAAGAAATCAGCACCACTATTGACTTTGAACTGGACAACCATCCCGAAGAGATTGCACCGCAACTCGAGGAAGAGTTCACGGTTAGCACTGGAGGTGAAGAAGAGGTTGAAGAATCGGGCGACATGGTCGTAACCATCGGAATAGGAGAAGAAGAAGCCGACCTCGAAGAAACAGATGGTGCATTAGAGCCCTACGACCCGAAACTCGACCTCAGTCAATACAAGTACCCGACCATCGACTTGCTGGACAAGTATGAAGTTGGCGAGACAACTGTTGACATGGAGGAACAGAAGCAGAACAAAAACCAAATCCTGCAGGCACTCCAGAACTTCGGCGTCGAAATCAGCAGTATCAAAGCTACCGTTGGCCCCACCATTACCCTTTACGAGATTACCCCTGCCCCAGGTGTGCGTATCTCCAAAATCCGAAATCTTGAGGACGACATCGCTTTGTCGCTTTCCGCATTAGGTATTCGTATCATTGCTCCCATCCCCGGCAAAGGTACCGTTGGTATAGAAGTGCCCAACGCCAAGCCCCAGATGGTATCGATGGAGAGCATCATCAACAGCCGCAAGTTCCAGACTACGGAATTTGAATTACCTATGGCATTGGGCAAAACCATCACCAACGAAATCTTCATGGTCGATTTGGCAAAGATGCCCCACTTGCTCGTGGCTGGTGCTACGGGTCAGGGTAAGTCCGTCGGTCTGAATGCCATCATCACTTCCCTACTCTACAAGAAGCATCCCGCCGAACTGAAACTGGTAATGGTTGACCCCAAGAAGGTTGAGTTTAGCGTCTATAATCCCATTGTCAATCATTTCCTTGCTCAGGTGGAAGGCAACGAAGGTACAGAAGAACCCATCATCACGGATGTAAACAAGGTGGTGCAAACCTTGAAGAGCCTCTGTCAGGAAATGGACACGCGCTACGACTTGTTGAAGAAGGCACGCGCCCGCAACATCAAGGAATATAACGAAAAATTCAAGGAACGCCGTCTCAACCCGAACAACGGACATAAGTTCATGCCCTACATCGTGGTCATCATCGACGAGTACGGCGATCTTATCATGACGGCAGGAAAGGAAATCGAACTGCCTATTGCCCGCATTGCCCAGTTGGCACGCGCCGTAGGTATTCACATGATTATTGCCACCCAGCGCCCGACGACGAACATCATCACGGGTACCATCAAGGCTAACTTCCCCGCTCGAATGGCCTTCAAGGTTAGTTCCATGATTGACAGCCGCACCATCCTCGACCGTCCTGGAGCAAACCAACTGGTCGGCAAGGGAGATATGCTCTTCTTGGCAGGCACAGAGCCCGTGCGCGTACAATGTGCTTTTGTAGATACGCCCGAAGTAGAGCGTATCTGCAATTTCATCGCCTGCCAGCAAAGTTACCACCGTCCATTTGCCTTGCCTCCTGTTGCTTTGGAAGGCGAAGGAGAAAGCGGTGCTGCCGATGTAGATTTGAATCACCTCGACCCGATGTTCGAGGAGGTTGCCAAACTCGTTGTGCAGACACAGCAAGGCAGCACGAGTATGATTCAGCGTAAGTTCGCTATCGGCTTCAATCGCGCTGGACGACTGATGGACCAGTTGGAAAAGGCAGGTATTGTCGGTCCTGCCCAAGGCAGTAAGCCTCGCGAAGTATTGGTTATGGGCGATGTGGAACTCCTGAACTTGCTCGATAATCTTCGATAATTCCAGACATCCGAATCATGAAGAAAAAGACGATTCTATACCTCCTCTGTTCCCTTTTCACGCTATTGGCATGGGGCGGAACGAAAGATGCCAACACCAAGAAGGTACTGGATGCCACGGCCGCCCACCTAAGCAAAGCTGGCGGAACGAGCCTGAACTTTACAGCCACCACCCTACTGGGCAAAACGCCACAAGGCAGTGCAAGTGGCACGATGGACATTCAGGGAAAGAAGTTTGCCATAAAGACACCGGAAATGCTGAGTTGGTTCGACGGCAAAACGCAATGGACCATGCAGACCGACGATGAAGAAGTAAGCATGACAGAGCCCACAGGTGCCGAACTACAAGCTATCAATCCTTATGCTTTCCTCGACATCTACAAGCAAGGCTTCAATTACAAGATGAAGAAGGGAACACTTTCCAATGGCAAAAACGGCTACAAGATATTCCTGAATGCAGACAATAAGAAACAGGAGATTCGCGAAATCTATCTCGAAGTAGATAATCAATACAATCCCGTCCGTGTCTCCATGCGACAAGGCAAAAACCAGTGGATACGCATCGTTGTCAGCAGTTTCAAAACAGGACAGAAGTTTGCCGACAGCCACTTTACCTTTCCCAAGAGTAAATATCCCTACGCAGAGATCATCGACCTGCGATAAATTTGATTGACATTTTACATTTGACATCCCATGGAACATATTCGTTGTCTTATTATCGGCTCTGGCCCTGCAGGCTATACTGCAGCCATCTATGCCGGACGCGCCAACTTGAGCCCCGTACTCTACGAGGGTATTCAGCCCGGCGGTCAATTGACACAAACAACAGAAGTTGAAAACTTCCCCGGTTATCCCGAGGGTGTGCAGGGTTTTGACATGATGGAGGACATTCGTCGTCAGGCTGAGCGTTTCGGTTGCGAGATGCGTTCTGCCATTGCCGTCAAGAGCGACCTCAGCCAACGCCCCTATCATGTTTGGTTCGACGACCAGACAGAGGTTACTGCCGACACCATCATCATCGCTACGGGTGCCACTGCCAAATACCTCGGCTTACAGGACGAAAAGGAATACAGCGGCAAGGGCGTTAGTGCCTGTGCCACTTGCGACGGTTTCTTCTACCGCAAAAAGACCGTAGCCGTTGTCGGCGGCGGCGATACCGCTTGTGAGGAAGCCGCCTATCTTGCAGGCCTTGCGTCGAAAGTCTATCTCATCGTTCGCAAACCCTATTTGCGTGCCTCGCAGATTATGCAAGACCGCGTGCTGAACAATCCGAAGATAGAAGTTCTGTTCGAGCACAATACAGAAGGGCTGTTTGGCAACGACCACCTCGAAGGCGCCCATCTTGTACATCGCAAGGGAGAAGCCGACGAGCGCCACTACGACATTGCCATCGATGGATTCTTCCTCGCCATTGGACACAAGCCAAACAGCGACATCTTCCGTCCTTGGGTTAAGACCGATGAAACGGGTTATATCCTCGTCGAGGGTGACTCACCACGCACGGGAGTTCCTGGTGTATTTGCCGCTGGCGATGTGGCAGACCCACACTATCGTCAGGCCATTATTGCAGCAGGTTCTGGCGCCAAGGCTGCCATCGAAGCAGAAAAATATTTGGCTACCCTATGACACCCATCCAACTCTATAAACTCCTCAAACAAACCGAGAGCCTGAAGGACAAAAGGCATCCGATGTTTGAGCGGAATCGCTTCCTGAAGTTCCTAATGTTCTTCATGGTGGCCTACTACGCTGCCCTGATGCTCATCATGGGTGTGTCCTTGGGTGCAGGCATGCGCACAGAACATTCCGCAGCCTTTCATCAACTGGACGGCGGCTTCTTCTACATCCTTATTATCGATTTCTGGATGCGGTTCACCATGCAGGAGACTCCGGCACAGAAGATGAAGAATTATGCGCTGTTGCCCATCAAGCGTTCGTTTCTGATGAAGTCCTACCTGTTTCGTACCGTCTTCACATGGGGCAACACCTTCTGGGGCTTCTTCCTCGTACCGTTCGGCTTGATTTCCATTGTCCCACTCATGGGCTGGTGGGCATTCTTCGGTTGGCTATTGGGATATTGGCTACTCATCGTGGCAAACGGTTTGTGCTATCTTTTCACCCGTGCCTTGTGTATGAAGCACATGCTTTGGTTTCTAGTACCGTTGGCCCTGCACGCCGCTTTGATATGCGCCTGCGTTATTCCCGACCATAATATCTTCCGTGTACCCTTCATCCTGTTCATGTATGGCTTTGCCCAATGGAACATTCTTTCCTTCCTCATTGCAGGAGTGGCCATCTTCCTGGCATTATGGGCCAACTACCGTCTGCAGATGGGCATGGTACACGACGAAGTGGCCAAGAAAGAAGAAGTTTCCCTAAAGCGCGTATCGCAGTTCAACTACCTCAGCCGCTATGGTGCGATGGGCGAATACCTGAAGTTGGAAATCAAACAACGCATGCGCAACAAACAAGTGCGGATGCAGTTCTTCATGGGAATCGGACTCATCACATTCTTCAGCCTCATGCTCTACTTCACCGATGCATATAATGGCGACTTCATGAAATCTTTCATCTGTCTCTATGACTATGTCATCATGGGAGCAACCACACTGATTACCATCATGTGCTACGAGGGCAACTACATCGACGGACTGATGTCGCGCCGCGAAACCATCTACGATCTACTGCGCGCCAAGTTCTATTTCAATTCCGCCATTCTGCTCATCCCGTTCCTCATGATAATGCCCCTTATGATTAACGGGAAGATATCCGTATGGATGAGCCTCGGCTATATGTTCTTCACGATGGGAGTGCTCTACCCCTGCGTGTTCCAGATGGCTGTGTACAACAAGAACACCTTACCTATGAACGCCAAACTCTCCAACGGCAGTCAGGGCACCATGATGCAGAGCATCATCTCCATCGTCATTCTCTTTCTGCCCATTGCATTGGAGAAACTGAGTCTCTTGCTGCTTGGTCCCCAGTGGGGCTACATGCCCCTCATTCTGTTGGGCATCATCGGAATTGCCACACACCGACTTTGGCTCCGCAATATCTATAGCCGTTTCATGGCGTGCCGATACGAGAACATGGAAGGATTCCGCGCTTCGCGCAATGGATAATGAATAATGGACAATGGATAATTGATAACATATGAATATCGCAATCAACAACTTGAAGAAAACATTCGGCAAAGGCGAGAACCTAAAGGTGGCCGTAGATATTGAACAATATACCATCAACAGTGGCGAACTCTTAGGTCTTGTAGGCAACAACGGAGCCGGGAAGAGCACCTTGTTCCGTCTTATCCTCGACCTCATCAAGGCCGACACAGGTACAGTCCACATGGACGATGTGGATGTCAGCAAAACCGAGGCATGGAAAGACTGGACAGGCGCCTTTATCGACGACTCCTTCCTCATCGACTACCTCACGCCCGATGAATACTTCCAGTTTATCGGTCGCATCACAGGCCTCACTAACGAGCAACTTCAGGAAGACTTGAAGAAGTTCGAGCACTTCATGGCAGGCGAGGTTGCCGGGCAGAAGAAACTCATCCGCAACCTTTCGGCTGGTAACAAGCAAAAGGTCGGCATCGTGGCAGCCATGCTGCTCCGTCCGCAAGTGCTCATTCTCGACGAGCCCTTCAACTTCCTCGACCCCAGTAGCCAGAGCATCATCAAGCACCTGCTCACCGACTACAACAAGGAAACCGGTGCCACCATCCTCGTCAGTAGCCACAACCTCACACATACCGTCGATATCTGTCCGCGCATAGCCCTGATGGAAGACGGACATATCATCCGCGACATCGACAACCACAATGGTGAGGCACAAACCGAACTGGAAAACTATTTTAATACAAACTAATAGTGTGAAGAGGAACCATACTCTATCCACTCTCCACCCTCCACTAACAAAAATCAGCAGCACCCAATTGGATGCTGCTGATTTTGTTTGAATCTTGTGTTCCTAAGGATTAAGCCTCAGGAAGGGGCTGAACGCTAACAGTCGAACGGTCACGGCGACCCTTCTTGAAGGTCACGATACCATCAGTCAGGGCATACAGGGTATTATCCTTGCCCATAGCAACATTCTCTCCGGGATTGTGACGAGTACCACGCTGGCGAACGATGATATTGCCAGCAACGCACTTCTCACCACCGAAAATCTTAACGCCTAATCTTTGAGCAGCCGATTCACGACCGTTCTTAGAACTACCAACACCTTTTTTATGTGCCATTTCTTGTTCCTCCTTAATTAATTGTTAAGCAATAACCTCCTTGATAGTCAGCTCGGTGAACTGCTGACGGTGACCGTTCAGCTTGCGATATCCCTTGCGACGCTTCTTGTGGAAGACGAGCACCTTGTCGCCCTTCACCAGGGGAGTAACTACCTCGGCAACAACCTTTGCGCCCTTGATTTCGGGGGCTCCTACGGTAATCTTACCGTCGTTGTCTGCCAACAACACTCTCTCAAACTCAACAGTCTGCCCAGCCTCGGCACCCTCAATGTGGTGTACAAAGAGTTTCTTGCCTGCTTCCGTGCGGAACTGCTGACCGTTAATCTCTACGATTGCGTACATTGTTAGTTTTGTTTATTTAACGGGTTTCCACCGCGAGGCGAGACTATCTCGTAATCTGCTTATCCGAGCCCCAACGGCATAAATCGGCTGCGAAGATACGAATAAGTGAGCACATTACCAAATTTTTGAGCAGCAAATGCAAATAGTTAGGCAAAAAGTAGTAGTGAAAACCTCCCACCATTGTATAAATACTCCCAAGGTTATGAACGCGCATTCCAAGGTTTGGCATCTTCGTTCCAAACTTTGGTACGCACATTCCAAACTTATAAACGAAGGTGGCACCGTACCGTTAAAACTTATGCACCATATCCTTAGCCCTTATCCTCGGTATCGATTCGGGTTATGTCCTATTGTCATCGGGACAAAGCAAAAGCCCCACCCCATTTAATGAGTAGGGCGAGTCAAGGTTAGAATAGTGAAAGTCGGACGGACAGACAAGACAGACAATTGTCTGTCTGTCTTAACTTGGATGATTTAGGTAAAAACTTCGTTTATTGCCAGCGAAGTATCATCTGTTGCCTTTTGCCCTGTTGTGCGTCTTACACAGCATCTGGCAGTTTTCGATAGTTGTTTCGCCGCCCTTACTCCAAGCCGTAACATGGTCGGCATCCATATCCTTCAAGTCCCAAATCTTAGTATGATTGGCATCATGGCCAATGGCGCAAAGCGGACAATTTGATTCTCCCTTTTCTTTGGCTACAGCCGTCTGCTGAGCATAAACAGCCTTCTTCGTGGGTTCATCGAACACACGGACATTCAAAAGCTTAGTGTTCTGGCAGCCATCAAGTATATACTCGTAGATACCTTTTTTCTCCTTTACATAGAAACTCTCATAGAGTTCACGAACCTTCTGGGCCACTTCAACAGGATTGTATGGGTTATTGTGGAAACGCTCATACAATTCTCCCCATTTCAGGCCGCACATCTCTTTCTCGGGATTAAAGTCGAATACAGAAGTAATCCAGTCGATGGCACTGGTGAAGTAGGCCTTCAGTTCATTGATGTTGTTATCATTTCGGTGGGCAGCCATGTACCCTTCCACATTGCCGTGGCTCACCCAATCAAGTGCTGAAGCTAAAAAGTCCTGACGCTTGGCTGTACCAGGAACAAAGCAACTCCATTTATTAATATTAGTATTATTGGAATTCGAGAACTCTTCCTTAGCCTTAGTAACAAACGGACCACTATACACAGCATTCAAGGTCTCTTGAGTATTCAGTGGAATACCTACGATGTTGATGGTCCGGAACCAGTCTTTGATTTCCTTCTCCGTACCTTCGCAGACATAAATAAGTAACTTTGTGTTTAGAAACTTCTCCTGTTCTTCTTTGTTCAGAGCCGTGAAGTACCAAGGTCTGCCGTCGGCATCAATCCATGCAAACTTCTCCGTTATGAAACGGCCGAGCGATGTGATGCGCTGTTGCCCGTCCAGCACCTCATAGCGGTCTTCGCCCACCTTCGAGAAATATATCAGCCCCAAGGGGTAGCCGTTGCGCACGGAGCGAATCACATCCACCTCTTTCTTGCCTCCGTTCTCGGCATAGAGGTAGTGGCGTTGGAACTCGGGCTGAATGGTCAGCCGTCCCGAAAGTCCGTACAATCCCTTGCCTTCGTACTCGTTGTACTGGAAGCCCTTGCAGATGTCGCCAATAGTCCAGTCGGTGATAAGTGTAGGTTTCATATCGTTTGTTGTTTCTTGCGGATTACTAATCGTTCGTATAATCGTATTAGTTTACCATCTTCTTCAATATAGAATCTTGGGCCTCCACCAGTCTTGCCCAATGCTTTTTTGATAACACTCATATCTGCCAGTTGGAGGCTATGTCCAATTATCTCGAACTGTTCAGGACAATATTTATCAAGAAAGGTAACTGGTACTCCCATTGGTCCTTCATAATCTCCAGGAACAGCATCGAAGTAAGGAACATCTATTGCATTATAATTGACATAATGAACATAACCTCGTTCTCGCAGATCTCGGTGTTTGCTATATCGAAGATTATCTTGCATTGACATTAATTGTAGAGGCTCGTGTCTTCTTCCATGTTCGAGATTAGTAAACCAAATGACACCCATTATATTTTGAATAATATTCCCATGTTCGTCCAAATAGTATTTCTTTATCTTATTGGGGTCAAATATATCTTTGGGCATAATCATATCCATTCCGCCACCAAATCTTTTGTTTCCAGTCCAAATCATATTGTCTTTAATATATGGGAATACTTCTTTGTATGTTATAGCATTGAAATTCCCAAGGATGAGAAACTTCTTTTTTGCCTCTATTACCCACGCCATAAACTCCCTAAACAATGAGAAAGGTGGATTGGTGACGATGATATCTGACTCATCTCTCAGTTTGCAGACCTCCTGGCTGCGGAAGTCACCATCGTTCTCCAAGTAGTGCCACTCCAAATCATCAATGTCTATGCGCCCATTTCCATTGGTGTCACGGGTCAATTCAAATATCTTGCCTTTGACACGCGTTTTGTCTATATCGAACAAAGGGCTCTCCGTCTCAAAGAGCGTGGGCTGATAGTTCTTATACTTCTTGCTTTCCACCGCATACGAGGTGCTGATGAGACGCTTTAAGCCCAATCGCTCAAAGTTCTGCGCGAAGAACCTCGTGAAGTTGCTCCACTCAGGGTCGTCACACGGCAATAGTACCGTCTTGTCGCGAAATGTATCAGGATTATATTCCAGATAGGCATTCACCTCCTTCTGTATGTCGGCATACTGCGTGTAGAATTCATCATTCTTCGCAGCCTTCGCCGCACCGAGATTGCTATTTTTAGCCATACGATTGATAGTTTCATGTCTCTGCATTGACTATCAATCACGCCATGGTGCAAAAAGAGCGTGATGCTCTTTGCGCATAGCAAGAGGTGAAAGCCTAGGATAACTTTTGGAACCCCTGTCTACCAAGATGCACCACGCCTAAACGTGTTACATCGCTATAATGGTAGAACAGCGAGCCCAAAATTTATGACCCACCTGTCACTTATTATTTACGTGCTTGTTATACCAGTGTAAGTTTCCTAGGCTTTTCTTGGCTATGCGCGAAATAATAGCGAATGCTTCTGTTAGTCCGGATTTCTCCCCGAACATGGAGCAAAGTTACAGAAACAAAACGAAAAAGCAAAGGGAAAAAGACAAAAAGGACAGACAAGACAATTGTCTGTCTTGTCTGTCTGTCCATTTTCGTTTGTTCTTATAAAGTCGCCGTGGTGTGTTGCTACGCACACTATTACTCAATGCACGGAAGATTACTATTGCGATTGGCGACGAACTACTATTGCGTAACGCCTTGGAATAGTATTGCGCAGGTTGAAACAAAAAAGCGCCCGATATTTCTATCGGACGCTTTCATTATTCACAAACTATTGTTACTCGGCACGAAGCGTGAAGCGCTTGAAGTCAAGTACGGTAAGGTCTTTATCTACAGACTGTAGGTACTGACCAACGGTCATGTTCTTGTCCCAGATGTATTCCTGACTGAGCAGGCAGTTTTCCTTGAGGAACTTGTTCAGACGACCCTTGGCGATGTTCTCTACCATAGCAGCGGGCAGATTGGCAGCCTTCTCTGCACTAACAGTAGCGATAATTTCCTTGGCACGGGCAACATCCTCGGCTGTAATCCAGCCCTTGTTCATGTTGCTCTCCATGTGGTCCTCGCTATCTACATGTGCGGGATTGATGCCAGCCTTCTTCAGGGCTGCCTCAACAGCCTTGTGAACCTGCTCTTCCTTGGTCTTCTCTATAGCCACATTGTATTCGTTGTCCTTAACCTCCTGGGGAACACCGTTCTCATTCACAGCCACGGGAGCTGCGCTGGCAATCTGCATGGCGATGTTCTTGCCCACGGTTTCGTCGGCTACGGGCTTGCTCAATGCGAGCATGGTGCAAAGACCATTGCGGTTCATGTGGTTGTAGGTGGCGATGGTCTCGGCCTCGATAACTAAATAGCCGTCGAGTTCCATCTTCTCACCAGTGATACCGCTGCGTGCAACGACTGCATCCTGTACGGTGCCGTCACCCATGGGGAGAGCCTTCACCTCGTCCAGTGTCTTGCACTTGTTGGCAACGGCTGCATCGAGAATCTGCTGTGTCAGGGCTACGAAGTCAGCATTGCTGGCTACGAAGTCGGTTTCACACTTCAAGGCGATGATAGCACCAAAGCCATTGGCAGCCTTTACCAATACACAACCCTCGGCAGCGTCGCGGTCGCTACGCTTTGCAGCAACGGCAGCACCCTTCTTGCGGAGGTATGCGACAGCTCCATCCATGTCGTCGCTCTCAGCCAAAGCCTTCTTACAGTCGGCCAAGCCAGCGCCCGTCATTTCACGAAGCTTCTTAATATCATTCATTGTTACGTCCATAGTCGTATCAATCTAATTCAAAATTCAAAATTAATAAATCAAAATTACTCCGCAGCGGCTTCTTCAGCAGCGGGGGCCTCTTCGGCTTCTGCTGCTTCCTCCTCAGCCTCTTCAGCCTCGCGGCCGTCCTTCTGGCTGTTGGCAGCAGCATCGGCGTCGGCCTTCTCGACCTTACGCTCCTCCAGACCCTCGTTGATGGCGGCTACAAGTGCACCGAGGATAGCCTCGATACTCTTTGCAGAGTCGTCGTTAGCGGGAATCATAAAGTCGATGTTGTCGGGGTTGCTGTTGGTATCGACAATACCGAACACGGGAATACCCAGACGGTTTGCCTCGCGAACAGCAATCTGCTCCTTCATTACATCAACTACGAACAGGGCGCTGGG
Source organism: Bacteroidaceae bacterium (assembly GCA_017960985.1). Lineage (GTDB taxonomy): Bacteria > Bacteroidota > Bacteroidia > Bacteroidales > Bacteroidaceae > Physcousia. The sequence goes on along the minus strand of JAGCYD010000015.1, from coordinate 4,458 downwards.
CAGACGATTGAGGTCGGCGATAGAACCGAGGTTCTTCTCCAGCTTGGCACGCTGACGGGTAACCTGCAGCAATTCACGCTTCGAGAGGTTGCTGTATGTACCGTCGGCAATCAGCTTGTCGATGGTGGACATCTTCTTCACAGCCTTGCGGATTGTGGGGAAGTTGGTGAGCATACCACCCGGCCAGCGCTCGATAACATAAGGCATGCCTACTTCGGTAGCCTTCTCTGCGATTACGGCCTTTGCTTGTTTCTTTGTAGCAACGAACAGTATCTTCTTGCCGCTCTTTGCAATCTGCTTCATAGCATCTGCTGCCTCGTCAATCTTGGCAACAGTCTTGTGCAAGTTGATAATGTGAATGCCATTGCGCTCCATAAAGATATAGGGAGCCATGGCGGGATCCCATTTTCTCTTGAGGTGGCCAAAGTGGCAGCCTGCCTCCAGAAGTTGGTCAAAGTTTGTTCTTGACATTTCTTTTTTAGTTTTGGTTTGTTTACTTTCTTTTTAATTCCATTTGATTAGAATCAACCCACAAGTAGTCCCCCGATTATATAGGAGTCTTGAGAGTTTAGATACTAAACAGCGTTTCGCAGTTCTGCAGAAATCGTTAAGGTCTCTAAGGGCATTAAAGTCTTTAAAGAAATTAACGCTTGCTGAACTGGAAGCGACGGCGTGCCTTTGGACGACCCGGCTTCTTACGCTCAACCTCACGGCTATCACGAGTCATGAAGCCTTCGGCGCGCAGCGTCTTCTTATCCTCGGCATTAATCTTAACCAGAGCACGGGCAATAGCCAGACGCAAAGCCTGTGACTGACCTGTGAAACCGCCACCCATGAGGTTAACTTTGATGTCGTACTTCTCAGCTGCATCAACGGCAGTCAGAGGCTGCTTAACCACGAACTGCAGGATAGAGCTGGGGAAATATTCTGTGAGGTCTCTCTTGTTGATGGTAATCTTACCAGTACCCTCGCTAACATATATACGGGCAATAGCGCTCTTACGGCGACCCAATGCATTAACTACTTCCATCTTTTCCGTTATTTGTAGAGGTTAATATCAATAGTCTTGGGGTTCTGAGCCTCTTGCTTGTGCTCGCCACCCTCGTAAATGTACAAGTTGGTAATCAACTGACTTGCCAACTTGTTCTTGGGTAGCATACCCTTTACAACCTTGCGGAGCAGTTTCTCGTAGCCGTTCTTCTTGGCGATGATAGTGGCAGGAGTTGCCTTCTTCTGGCCACCGGGATAACCCGAATAGCTCAGATATACGCGGTCGGTCATCTTGTTACCCGTAATGACGATTTTATCCGCATTAACGATAATTACATTATCTCCACAATCTACATGAGGTGTGAAGTTTGGCTTGTACTTACCTCTCAGTAATTTTGCGACCTTACTTGCCAAGCGACCCAATACCTGGTCGGTAGCATCTACTACCACCCACTCCTTGGTTGCGGTCACCTTATTGACATTTGTGGTCTTCTGACTTAATGTGTCCATTTTTCTTTTTTAGTTCGTTACTACTTTTTATTCAGCTGCGATTCCCTAACCACCCGCACCGGCCAAAGCACGGGCTATTAACACGCAGATTCGGGGCTCATAAGGTGCCCCTGATAATAATCGGCTTGCAAAGGTACAAAAAACCAGCGAACTGACAAAAAGTTTCCCTTCTTTTTTCTTTTGTTCGCCTTTAGGAACGAAAAACTTAGGCCAGTGCGGCAAGCAGTTCGTCGGGAGAGAGCATCTGCTGTTCCCCTGTTTCCATATTTTTCAGCGTAACCTTTCCCTCTTGCATCTCGTTTTCTCCGACAAGGGCTACAAAGGGGATTTGCTTGGCATTGGCATACTGCATCTGCTTCTTCATCTTCGACGCATCGGGATAGATTTCGCATCGCACGCCTGACTGGCGCAGCTTTGACAATACGGACAGGCAATAGGCTGCCTCCTTCTCTCCAAAGTTGATGAACAGCAACTGCGTGGCAGTAGAAACTTCTTTGGGATAGAGGTCGAGTTGGTTTAACACATCGTAGATACGGTCGGCACCGAAACTGATACCTACACCACTCAATCCCGGCATGCCGAAGATGCCTGTCAGGTTGTCGTAGCGACCGCCACCTGTAATACTGCCGATCTCTACATCCAGCGCCTTCACCTCGAAGATGCAGCCCGTGTAGTAGTTCAATCCGCGTGCCAAAGTAAGGTCAAACTCCACCTCACTCTGAATATTCAAAGTACTCAGGGTATTCAGAACAAATTCCACTTCTTCGATGCCCTTCAAGCCTGTTTCGCTTTCGGCAAGCGCCTTGCGCATCGTGGCAAGTTTCTCTTCGTTGGAACCGCGGAGTTGGATGATGGGTTGCAGTTTTGTAATAGCCTCCTCGGGGAGTCCACTTTCGCGCAATTCTGCATTCACATTCTCCAGTCCTATCTTATCCAGTTTGTCGATGGCAACGGTAATATCCACAATCTTATCGGCCTGCCCTATCATTTCGGCAATGCCCGTCAGTATCTTGCGGTTGTTTATCTTAATACAAACACGGATGCCGAACTTCTGGAATACGGTATCCACGATTTGCATCAGTTCCACTTCGTTCAGCAGCGAATCACTACCCACCACATCGGCATCGCACTGATAGAACTCGCGATAACGACCTTTCTGTGGACGGTCGGCACGCCAAACGGGCTGAATCTGGAAACGGCGGAACGGCAATGACAGTTCCTCACGATGCTGCACCACATAGCGTGCAAAAGGCACCGTCAGGTCGTAGCGCAAGCCCTTCTCGCAAAGGCGCGTAGCAAGTTTATTCGTAGAGTCCTGCCTGAGGTTCTCCTCCGTCACATCTTTCATGAAGTCACCCGAGTTCAGTATCTTGAACAGCAACTTGTCGCCTTCTTCTCCATATTTACCCATGAGGGTCGAGAGGTTCTCCATTGCCGGAGTCTCGATTTGCTGAAAGCCATAGAGTGCATAGACGCTACGGATGGTGTCGAAGATATAGTTGCGACGCGCCATTTCTGCGGGGCCAAAGTCGCGTGTACCCTTGGGAATGCTGGGTTTCTGTGCCATATTCTGCTTTGCTATTATGTTTTCGGCTGCAAAGATAATGAAAACCGAGCGCAGAATAAAACGAATGATTCGTTTTTTGCACCAAAGGGTGTCTTATCTTTACTTTTTATGTTCTATCCGCAAAGGATACTGCCTTATAAAGGTAAGGCGCGTGCCTTATGAGAATAAGACACGCGCCTTGTTTAATTTCGCTTAGTATTAGTATGGGATAGGTGCAAGTGGCCTATTTCTTCATCCTCTTGTCGCCATGATGATGGTGAGGCGGCTGGGGCTTTCCGTGATGATGCTTGCAGCAAGGGCATTCATGCTTAGGACCATGATTCTTGTGCTTGTGGCAAGTACACTTGTCCATAGGCTTCGGTGGCATTTCATGCATCTTCGGGTCGTGCTTTTTATCGCCCATTGGCTTCTGCATTTCCATTTGTGGCTTGTCCTTACCATGGAACTGATTCATACTGGTACTTCCGTACATTGTGTTACCTCCAAGGATGGTCATCATGATGAACATTCCCAACATCTTCTTTGTCTTCATAGTCTTTTTCTTTTTAATGGACTTTCGTCCGGGTTTGTAATCTGTTTTTCTTGTCTTTCGACATTGCAAAGTTAGATACTACTCATGAGGTGAAAAACGAACTATCCCTAATCCGAACGGCTATTTTCCCTAAAGTGAATAGGGATTTCCCGCACCATAGCCATAGTACAAGCTGCACACGGCATTATTTTTATCCCCACACTTTTTCTCTTTTCACTTTATTATACTACCTTTGTAGTAGAAAAGAATACACCCATGAGCCTATTTCATAAAACACAACAGATAAAGCCAGAGGCTGAAGCAAGCGCACAGCCTCATGATTCCATAGCCACCCCGAACACAACTGGGGACAAAACTGCCGAAGAACTGGCAAGAGGATGGTGGGCGAAGCGCTACAATGAGGCCATACCCGAAGAGGTAACGGCATGGATAAAACAATTGACCCGAGCCGAAGTAAGACGTCGCCAGACGGCCAATTCGCTACTAAGTCCGCAGCAGTTGGAGCGAATAGAAGATGCCAAGCGGTTGGCAGAAACGAAACTGAGGAACATTGATGCTTCACTACAACAACTACGCGACCAACAAGAATGGTTACGGCAATATGAGCATATCAACCAAGAACTGACCGAGCACCGCAACCGTCTCTTCGAAGTAAACAAACAGTTGTCTGCCATTGCCGAGGAGCAAAAAGAACTGGAACGCTTCGAAGCCTTCGAAAGCGTACAAAGCGTGTTCCAACGCTTGCTATTGTTGGAGCAGCAAGCCAAGGAAAACAAACAAGCCCAGAGCGAGTTGGTACACGACATGGAAAAGGTGCAGCAAACGGCAAACGACGCCGAAAAAATGCTGAATCAACTGA
>JAGCYD010000014.1 GCA_017960985.1 Bacteroidaceae bacterium | reverse complement strand
GGTAGCCTTGATACCACGACCAGTCTTCGAGGTGAACACGAGACGAGAGGTCTGCTGCTTGCGGATACCGATGCCGAGGAAGTGTACTTCCAACTTGGGCTTGTCGGTAGCAATCAACGGACAAATCTCGAGCATGTGGCTCTGGAGGCAAGACGAACGGTCGCCAGCGAAGTTGAGGGTATAGTCCTCGAGGAAAGAGCAACCGGTGGGCATACCCTGCTGGATAACCCAAAGGGTGCGATAGAGGCAAGCGGTCTTCCAGTCACCTTCGGCACCGAAGCCGTAGCCTTCTTCCATCAGGCGCTGAGAAGCGAGACCTGGAATCTGGTCGAAACCGAGGAAGTTGGGGTCGTCGATGTCGGCACCGCCGAGGTCGTCGAAGTTGGTCGTGAAGGCGGTAGCACCCTCATCCTTCAGCACGCGACGCAGGGCGATTTCGGCCTTGGCAGCGTTGTGAACCTTCTCCCAATATACCTTCTCGCCGCTCTCGTCAATCTTAATGGTATAGAGTTTCTTGTACTCCTCAACGAGGTCGTCGGCTTCCTTGTCGGTAACCTTCTTGAAGTACTCCATCAGGCTGGATACGGGATAGTAGTCAACATGGTAACCCATGCGCTGCTCGAACTCTACGCGGTCGCCATCGGTAACGGCAACATTGTTCATATTCATACCGAACATCAGGCAGCGAACATTGTGAGCATCGGCAACACCAGCGGCAACGCGAGCCCAGACGGCAATCTTCTTCTGTGCTTCCTTGTCCTTCCAATAGCCACAAACCACCTTACGGGCGATGCGCATACGAGTGCAGATATGACCGAACTCGATGTCACCATGAGCCGACTGGTTGAGGTTCATGAAGTCCATGTCAATCTTGTCCCAGGGAATCTCAGCGTTGTACTGGGTGTGGAAGTGGAGAAGGGGCTTCTGTAACTGCTGCAGACCCTTAATCCACATCTTTGCAGGCGAGAAGGTGTGCATCCATGTGATGATACCTACGCACTTCTCGTCGTTGTTGGCGGCCAGCATTACCTGCTCAACCTCCTTGCTGGAGTTGGCCGTACCCTTGTAAACAATCTTCACGGGAATGTTACCGCTTTCGTTCAAACCGGCAACCATTTCCTTGCTATGAGCATCAACTGCGATAACAGCGTCTCCTCCGTAGAGCAACTGTGCACCAGTCACCCACCAAATTTCACATTCTTTGAACATAGTTTTTAGTTTTTTAGGTAAATATTATTTAATGTTTTTGACCTTTCTGGCCATAGTAGGCATTGGGACCATGCTTACGCATGTAGTGCTTCTCGATAAGCAGGGGGTTCATCGTGAGGTTTGGATTCACCGAGAAGGCCACGAAAGCCATCTTGGCACATTGTTCCATGACTTTGGCGTTATAGACGGCATTGTCGGGAGAAGTGCCCCACGAGAAGTGACCATGATTCTTCACGAGTACGGCAGGCGTGTGGTCGGGGTTAATCTTGCGGATGTTCAGGATTTCGTCCACGATGACATTACCTGTTTCCAGTTCGTACTGACCCTTTACCTCGGCTTCCGTCATGTCGCGTGTGCAGGGGATTTCCTTGTAGAAATAGTCGGCATGTGTGGTGCCGATGTTGGGGATATCCCTACCTGCCTGTGCGAATGCTGTAGCATAGGTTGAGTGGGTATGTACAACGCCCTGTATGTTGGGGAATGCCTTGTAGAGCACAAGGTGAGTAGGCGTGTCGCTAGAGGGATTGAGGGCGCCCTCAACCACCTTTCCGGTTTCCAAATCCACGACTACCATATCGCTGGCCTTCATCTCGTCGTAGCTGACGCCACTGGGTTTGATGACTACCAATCCCTTTTCGCGGTCGATGCCCGAGACATTACCCCAAGTGAATATTACGAGGCCTTGCTTTACAAGATCCAAATTGGCCTTAAAGACCTTTTCCTTCAATGATTCAAGCATATTGCTATGTATTAAAATAATTAGTTTCCCCCTCCCTTTGGGAGGGAAGGGGAAGGTTTTTTACCAGAAATACCAATAGAAGCAAGCGCAGAGACCAACGACAATCAGCGTGCCAACGATATCCCATACGCCCCAACTCTCACGGATGCTCTTCTTGAAGTCGGAAGTGAAGGTAATAGCCTCCACCTGTGCCTGTGTAGGAGCAGGAGTGAAGAAGCTGACACATACCATCAGAGCGATGATGAAGACGAGCAGCCAACACTCGAAGATAAGCCAGTTGGTCTGCCAGAACCATTCGGTGTTTGCCCAGAAGGCACCATCCATCGCAGCCTTGCCAGAGTCGGTAATGACATTGGTCACCAGACGAACCATACCAACGAGGAAGCCACCGATAAGACCCCATTCACCAGCCTTCGGCGTAATCTTCTTCGAGAAGATACCAAGGGTGAATACGGCTACCATAGCGGGAGCAATCAGCGACTGGATGTCCTGGAGATAACTGTAGAGATTACCCATGTTCATCATGATGGGCATCCACAGCAGACCAAGGATAACAACTACAACGGTAGCAGTACGGCCAACAAATACATAGTGTGCCTCGGACATACCCTTCTTCATGGGCTTGTAGAAGTCCTCGGTGAATAGTGTAGCACAACTATTGAAGAAGGCTGCCAGAGAGGCTACCAAAGCGCAAACGAAACCGATGGTCACGATACCCTTGATACCGGCAGGCAGAATATTCTTCACCATCATGGCGAAAGCGCCATCGGTTGATTCGTGGTCCGTGATGTCCATTACGATTCCACTATCGGGATTCTGCGAAAGTGCGTATGCAATCATGCCCGGAATGAGGAACATGAAGCAGGGAAGAATCTTGAAGAAACCAGCAGCGATGGTACCACGACGGGCACGGGCGATGACATCCTTGTTGTCCTCACCGGGCACCTGACCCAATACACGCTGAACGATGTGCTGGTCGGTACACCAGTACCAGAAACCGATAATCGAGGCGCCGAGGAATACCACATAGCCAGGGAACTGCGGATACATAGGATCGGCAGGATCGGTGTGGAACATGTGGGTCGTACCAAAGCCTTCGTGGGCTGCGTTACAAGCGGTCATCATGCCCTGCCAACCGTCGACGATACTACCACCGCCGAGGGCTGCCAAACCAAGGAACAACACGAGGAACGAGCCAATGATAAGGATAGGAGTCTGAATGGTAGAGAGTGTCATGACACCCTTCATACCGCCAAACACCGTGAACACAGCCGTAACGGCAATCAGACCGATAGCACCATACCAGAAGGGGATTCCCAACAGGTACTTGAAGAAGATACCACCCGTAAAAGCCGTAACGCTCACCTTGGTCAGCACATAGGCCACCAGCGTGATGATGCTGAGCCACGAACCCGTGCGCTGGGTGTAACGCATCTTCAGGAAGTCGGGCATGGTGATAATCTTGCCCATCTTGTTAATCATCAACTGATAGAAGGGTACGAACAGCCAGCCGAGGATGAGAATCATCCAGCCCTGCATCTCCCAATGGGCCATGCCCACGCCGTCCTTGGCACCCGTACCGGCCAGACCTACAAGGTGTTCCGAACCGATGTTGGCGGCAAAGATAGCCATACCAATTACATACCAAGGCTCGCCCTTACCAAAGAGGTAGGCGCTTGAGTCCTCGCCCTGCTGGGCTTTCTTGTCTTTCCAAATGGCGTACCATACGGCTGCCACTACTCCTAAAAGGCCGATGGCGAGTACCGCCCAGTCGAGCCAGATAAATTCATGTGAACTCCAGTTCATAATGCAGATTTACGATTTAATGATTTACTATTTACTATTTATTTGTTGTGTCTCACATTTATTTTACTGAGAATTTGTACGCACAATGGCTAAAGTACTTCTCTCCGGGCTTCAAGTTGGCTGCAGGCCAGTTCTCACCAGCCTTATTGGGGCTGTCGGGATACTTCTGGCTCTCGAGGCAAACACTCACATGCTTCGGATACTTGATGCCATGCTTACGCAGGATGTCGGCATCGCGACCTACACCCTGGAAATTACCCGTATAAACCTGAATACCGGGTTCGTTGGTATAAACCTCGAGGAAGATGCCCGTCTCGGGGCTGTAGAGCGAAGCGCACACCTGTGTATCGTCGCCCTTACCCGTAGCATGGTCGTAGGTGTTCAGGCAGAAGTTATGGTCAACACCCGTAGCATTGGCAATCTGGTCGAAAGTAGTGTCGTCCACCACATCGGCCAAGGCCTTCGGAGCACGGAAGTCGAACGGAGTGCCCTCAACTGGCAAAATCTCTCCCGTGGGGATGTAGTTGGCATCCGAGGGAGTAAAGTTATCGGCATTCACATACAGTTCCATATTCGTACCCACACGCGAGGGGTCGCCATTCAGATTGAAGTAGCAATGATTCGTTTGGTTAATCATCGTCTCCTTCGTAGTCGTTGCCTCCCAAGTGATGTCGAGGATGTTGTCATCCGTCAGTTTATAGGTGGTCACGGCTGTTACCTCACCCGGGAAACCGTTATCGCCGTCGGGGCTGACAATCGTCAGTTTCAGGGTCTGGTCGTCAACCTGTACGGCGTCATACACCTGATACTGCCATCCCGTAGGACCGCCGTGCAAACAGTTCTCGCCATCGTTGGCAACGAGATTATACTCTACCCCATCAATCGTGAACTTACTCTGACTGATACGGTTGGCATAGCGGCCAATGCTCGATCCATAGTCGCTGGGCGAATTCTCGGAATCAGCATACTGAGCCACATTGTCGAAGCCCAGCACCACATCCTTCAGTTCGCCGTTGCGGTCGGGTACCATTAAACTAACAACGCGACCGCCAAAGTTGGTGATGCACACCTCCATGCCGTTCGCGTTCTTCAATGTGTAAAGCGCTGTCTGCTTTCCATCAAATGTTGCCTCAAAATCTGCGGGATTCAAACCCGATGCTGTCAATTCAGCCTTTGTGTCCTTCTTGCCGCAAGCAGTCATCAAAGCCACCGTAGCACAACCAAAGAGCACCGTTTTCAGGATTCTTTTCATGGTTTTAGTTTTATATGAGTTAATATTTAATGCAATATCCTTGCAAATGTAACGAAAAGCACGCGAAAAGCCAAATTTTAATGCAGCAAATACAAAGAAATTATTGCTTTTATCTCAAGGGATAGTATTCCTACACAAATAAGGCAGCTTCCTTATCGCTACAAGGAAGCTGCCCTATATTTACAAAAGAATGTTTGATACTATGCCAAACGGCGTGCGCCATCACCGATAACAACATCGATGACAATGGGCTTCTTGCCGTACTTCTCGAAGAAGCGCTGCTGCACAACTTCCTTGAAGTGGTCGTACATTTCCTCAGCAACGAGGTTGATGGTGCAGCCGCCAAAGCCACCGCCCATGATACGAGAACCAGTCACGCCCTCTTCCTTGGCAACATCGTTAAGGAAGTCGAGTTCCTCGCAACTTACCTCGTACTCCTTGGACAGACCGTAGTGTGTCTCGTACATTTTCTGGCCGACGAGTTCGTAGTCGCCCTTCTCCAATGCTTCGCAGACAGCAAGCACACGGTCGATTTCGCCAATCACATAGCGGGCGCGCTTGTACTCTACCTCAGAGATTTCGCCCTTCACCTCGTCCAGCATCTGCATGTTGGCATCGCGCAGGGTCTCTACTTCAGGATGATGCTTCTTGATAACTTCAGCCACCTTCTCGCATTGCAGGCGACGCTCGTTGTAGGGAGAACCTGCCAACTCGTGCTTAACGCAAGAATTAACAAGCATCAACTTGTAGCCCTTAGGATTCCAGGGGAAGTATGCAATCTCGCCCGAACGGCAGTCCATACGCATCAGATTACCAGCCTTACCCAAACAAGAGATGGCCTGATCCATAATACCGCAGTTGCAACCGATATACTTGTGCTCGGTACGCTGACCCACCTTGGCCAGTTCCATGCGGTCAATCTTGTTGTCGCCGAACATATCGTTGAGGGCAAAGGCAAAAGTGCTCTCCAAGGCTGCAGAACTACTCATACCAGCACCGAGGGGCACATCACCGGCAAAGGCTGTATTGAAGCCCTGTACAGGAACGCCCAACGCCATCATCTCGCGACATACGCCATAGATATAGCGAGCCCAAGAAGCGTTAGGTCCCTTTTCATCATCAAGAGAGAATTCCACCTTATCCTTCAAATCTATACTATATGCACGCACGGTGCGTGTACCATTGGGCTTCAACTCAGCAATCATGCCCTGCTCTACGGCGCCAGGGAACACATAGCCGTTGTTATAGTCGGTGTGCTCGCCAATTAGGTTGATACGGCCCGGAGAAGCATAAACATTACCTGTTGTTCCATCAAAATGCTTGATAAAGCGACTTCTTACATCTTCAATAGTCAGTTTCATAGTCGTATTTCTTTTAGTTTATGTGTATTAATTATTTGTCAAGACCTACTCTACAGCCCTTGCCTGTAAACCAAAGTTCATAAGCATAATATACGAACATCATGCAGATGGCAACTCCGACACCAAGTGATGGATTGTCGACTACGGTACCCATGATGACGGGAAGCGTTGCGCCACCCAGCACTCCCATGTTGATAAGACCAGAAGCCGTCTTGGTGTGAGGACCGAGTTCCTGAAGACCCAAGTTGAAAATCAAAGGCCACATGACACTATGGAACAAACCTGCTGCCAACATAGCATATACGCCAACCATACCCGGCAGGAAGAAACTTGCACCGACACAGATAGCGCCACAAACCAGACAAACGCTGAGCAACTTACGCGGCTGGAACTTGCTAACGATAGCAGCACCAGCGAAACGACCCACCATCATACCGCCCCAATAAAGCGGAAGGAATGCCGTAGCCGACTTGGGCAGGTCGGGATTAGCCTTCCAGAACGCGGGTAGCATCGACGGGATACCAATCTCAAGGCCCATGTAGAAGAAGATGGCAAAAGCACCAAACCATACATGCGGATACTTAAAGCAGGAACTCTTGTATTCCTTCACCTCGCCCGTAGCCTCAGCAGCCTGTTCTCCTTCATTGATATTAGGCAACTTCAGGAAGAAAAGTATCAAAGCCAGAATGAGCGTGAATACACCCAGACCGAGGAACGGCATAGGAATATCTCCAGGCACAGCATCCTTGGGTTCTTTCTGCAAGATGACATAAGTAATGAACATGGGCGCCAAAGTGGTAGCCACGGAGTTCAATGCCTGCGATAGGGTCATACGGAAAGCACCGCCTTCGGGGGCTCCGAGAACCATCACATAAGGATTGGCTACCAACTGAAGCATAACCACACCCATTGCCACAATAAACATACAGCACAAGAATACGCTATAGAGACTGGGGCTCTGCATGAAGTTCGTCAGACCAAAATAGTTGGCCACAAAACCACAAGCCACAACTACAAGGCCAAGTACCAATGTACTCTTATACCCTATCTTTGCCATCATCATGGCAAAAGGAATACTCAAACAGTACGCCCCATAGAATGCCATATTTACATACTGTCCCTGTGTGTCGCTAAGGCTGAAAGCATACTTCAACGACTCAATCATACTGTTGTTCATCGTAGTAATGAAACCTATCAGGAAACATACTGCAATGACAATAATCAACGCGAATGTGTAATTCGGTGTCTGTTTTGTACTCATAGTTATTTAATGATTTAAGAATTTGATGTATCTACGATTATTCCACGCCAAACTTATAGACCGTCTTTTGGGTATAGACCTCACCCGGCTTCAGTACGACACTGGGGAAATAAGGACGGTTAGGACTGTCGGGGAAATGCTGTGCCTCGAAACACAAAGCACTACGACGGGGGAAGGTCGCACCCTGTTGACCAGGATAGCCCGTTGCCCAGTTGTCGCTATAGAACTGCACACCGGGTTCCGTTGTCCACACTTCCATGGTACGACCGCTAACAGGCTCCGTCATACTTGCCGCCAAGGTAAGTTCTCCGGGCTCACGCTTGTTCAGCACGAAGCAATGGTCGTAACCTGCACCATTCTTTATCTGTTCGTCGTCGGCATCAATATCCTGCCCTACTGGCTTCGGAGTACGGAAATCAAAAGGCGTACCATCTACCTTACGAATCTCACCCGTAGGAATGGAGGTATCGTCAATAGGAATATAGAAATCGGCATTGACTTTGAGAATTACATTCGTAGCCTCTGGCGTCGGGTTAGCAATACCCGAAAGAGAGAAGTAACCGTGATTGGTCATATTCACGATGGTCTTCTTGTTGGTCACACCACGATAGTCGATGACGAGTTCATTGTCGTCGGTCAAGGAATACTTAACCGTCATCTTCAATTCGCCGGGGAAGCCCTCCTCATAATAAGCAAAGGTATAGCGCAAGACAAGTTCGCTCTCGTTCACCTGCTCTGCCTCCCATACACGGGCATGTGCTCCGGTAGGACCGCCATGCAGCGAATTGGGACCATTATTAATAGCCAGGCTGTACTCCTTGCCATTCATGATGAACCTACCCTTGCAGATACGGTTTCCGTAACGACCAATTAATGTACTGAGGAATGGCTCGGGGCTGTCAACAACGCCCTGAATAGTATCGTGTCCCTGTATCACATTGGCGTATTTACCATTGCGGTCAGGCACCATAATAGAAACGAGGGCACCGCCATAATTGGTGATGTCCACTTCCATACCATTGTTATTCACTAAAGTGTACAGATCAGTCTCTTTTCCCTGTACCACGGCCTGAAAGTCTTCGCGCTTCAGGCCTGAGATGTGTTGTGGTATCATCTTCGTTATAGGTTTAAAGTTAATAGTTATGGTGCAAACTTAACGAAAAACTTTCAACCTTGCAACGATTATGCCGAAAAAATAGGAATGTTTTTTATTGTAGAGACTTATACGAAACAAATGTCAGGATTCGGTGGCCTTCAAGAATTGCAGCAAGTCTGCCACTATAAAAGTGGAGCCACCGACATAAATCATATCGTCGGTCGAGGCTTCACGCAAGGCGGCACGATAAGCCTCTGCCACCGATGGATAGGGTTGCCCGACGAGTCCCAGTTCGTGTCCCAACGCTGCCATTTTATCGGCAGAAAGTGCCCGCTTTACTGTTGCCTGCGTGAAATAATAGACAGCATCCTTCGGCAATAAGGAAAGGGACGAACGAATATCTTTGTCACCAGCCATACCGAGGACTATTCTCAATTGGCGACAAGAAGTCTTTTGCAATTGCTCCGCAATATACTGGAGACCGCCGGGGTTATGCCCTGTGTCGCAGATGACGGTTGGGTTCTCCTGTATCTTTTGCCAACGCCCCATCAGTCCCGTCAGTTCACAAACATGGGCAAAGCCATGTCTGATAGCATCATCAGACAATTCAAATTTATTTAATTCAAAAATCAAAATTGGCTGCACGTTGCCTTTTTTCTCTTTCTTGCCGGAGGGTTTATTTTGAATTTTGAATTTTAAATTTTGAATTATTCTTAGTGCCGTCCAAATGGTTTGCGTGTTTTTGGTTTGACAGAAGCCCTTCAATTCCGTTTCAAGGTCTGCGGGGTAAGGCGGTTGTTCCTCGGCGAAAACGATGGGGGCATTCATCTCCTTGGCTTTATCGAGGAAAACCAGACGAATCTCGGGATGCTGCTCCGTAGGTGTATCGTTGTTCGTAGTTTCGCCAATAACTACAGGCACACCAGATTTGATAATGCCAGCCTTCTCGCGCGCAATCTTTTCGAGGGTATCACCAAGGAACTGGGTATGATCATAACTGATGTTGGTAATGATGCTTAACTCGGGACGAATAATATTCGTACAATCCAAGCGTCCACCAAGTCCCACTTCAATGACGGCAAAATCTACTTGCTGTTCCTTAAAATATAAGAAGGCGAGAGCCGTAGTCAGTTCGAAGAAGGACGGATAGAGTGGTTCGAAGAAGTCGCGTTCCTGCTCCACGAAGTCGACAACGCGTTGCTCTGAAATCATCTCGCCATTGACACGGATGCGCTCGCGGAAGTCTAGCAGATGTGGACTTGTATAAAGCCCGACCTTGTACCCAGCCGATTGCAGGATGGCGGCCAGCGTGTGACTCACCGACCCTTTACCATTCGTACCTCCGACATGAATCGTGCGATAAGACAAGTGAGGATGCCCAAAATGAGCATCCAACGCCTGCGTATTTGCCAGTCCTCCCTTGTATGCCCCCTGACCGATGTTTTGGAACAGAGGGGCCACATTATATAAATAGTCTATGGCTTCTCTATAATTCATCAACTGAACATAGCTTTGAACTTACTGAAGATAGCGCGACGACACGATTCGCTCGGTTTGAAACTATCGCTATGGGCGAAGGTTTCCATCGCTTGACGCTCCTCTTTGTTCAGCGTTTCGGGAATATACACACTGATATGAACAATGAGGTCGCCTGTGCCATATCCATAGCCCTGAACAGCAGGAAGTCCCTTGCCACGCAGGCGGACAACCTTACCGGGCTGCGTGCCAGGCTCTATCTTGATGCGCGCCTTGCCGTCGAGGGTGGGAATCTCCACCGTGCCGCCGAGTGTTGCCGTGGGCACATCGAGAAGGAGGTTATAGACGAGGTTCTGCTCCTCGCGCACAAACTCCTTGTGCTGCTGCACCTCGATGAATACCTGTATGTCACCGGGGACGCCATTGTGACGAGCCGCGTTTCCCTTCTGCGGAACGGTAACGACCATACCGTCGGCTACGCCTGCGGGTATCTTTACCTCAACGATTTCCTCACCTGTAACGACACCCTCACCGTGGCACTTCGTACATTTATTCTTGATGGTATGACCCTCGCCACCGCAAGTTGTGCAAGCCTGCTGGGTCTGCATACGACCGAACATAGAATTGACGGTGCGCACGGTGTAGCCCTTGCCGCCACAACTGGGACAGGTCTGCGTCTGGCCATCCTCCGAACCACTGCCGTGACAATGGTCACAGGTGACATATTTCTTCATCTTGAACTTTTTGGTCACGCCCGTAGCCACTTCGTTGAGTGTCAGACTGACCTTCAGGCGCAGGTCGCTACCGCGATAGACTTGCTGTCCACCGCGACTGCCACCACCGCCGAAGCCACCGAAGTTGAACTCGAAACCGCCACCGCCCATGCGTCCGCCGAAAATGTCACCGAACATAGAGAATATGTCGTCCATGTTCATACCGCCGCCCGAGAAACCACCGCCCATGCCGTTCAGTCCTTCGTGGCCGAACTGGTCGTAGCGTGCACGCTTCTGCTCGTCGTGCAGCACATCGTATGCCTCGGCCGCCTCCTTGAACTTCTCCTCGGCTTCCTTGTTGCCGGGATTGCGGTCGGGATGGTACTTGATGGCCATCTTCTTGTAGGCGGCCTTTATCTCTTGCTGCGTGGCGTCCTTCTTCACGCCCAGCACTTCATAATAGTCTCTCTTAGCCATATTGTATGTTTTATGGAGTTATAGGGAAGATATATTCGCTTCGCTCATGGAGTTATCGCTCGCTCTGCTTACTTGGGAGTTAAAGGGACAATTGTTTTACTCTTTTGAAAAACGCCCAGTCGGCTACTATCGTCCTTTTAACTTCTCGACCAAAGGTCGTTAACTTCTCTTTAACTCCCTTTTAACTCCCCTTGTTAGATACCAACAACAACCTTTGCGAATCTAAGTACGGTATCGTTGAGCATGTAGCCCTTCTCGGTACAGTCGATGACCTTGCCTTTCAGTTCGTCCGATGGTGCGGGGAACTGGGTGACAGCCTCGTGGAAGTCTGTATTGAAATCTACACCGTCGGTCTGCATCTGCGTCACGCCCTGCGCCTCCATGACCTTGAGGAACTTCTTGTAGATGAGGTCCACGCCCTCTTTCACTGCGGCGATGTCCTCGGCGGACTCCATGTGCGAGAGCGCACGCTCCAGGTCATCGATGACGGGCAGCATGGCCTCGAGCACCTTGCGGCCGCCGTTCAGTATAAGTTCGGCCTTTTCCTTGACGATGCGCTTGCGGAAGTTGTCGAACTCAGCCTGCTTGTACAGGCGTTCCGTCTCCCGTTCGGCGATGCGCGCCTCGGCTGCCTCCAGTAGGTACTCCCCGGTGAGCTCAGCGGTTTCCTCCGCCGACGCATGAGTTTCCTGACTGTCCTGTGCCTGCTCGGCCTCC
>JAGCYD010000003.1 GCA_017960985.1 Bacteroidaceae bacterium | reverse complement strand
TCCGTAGAGGAGAACCAACGCACAGCACGGTACATTCTCGAAAAGATTGCACCGAAGATGCCCCATGTGCTTTTCGTCATTGCCGGGCGTAACCCCGACTTCAAGAAAGTTCCACAGAACGCAAAGGTCATCGGCAATCCCTCCGACGAGCACCTGCTGCAACTGATATCCACAGCACAAATCCATCTATTGTTGACTTTCCAACCTACAGGTATCAAGTTGAAACTGCTGAATACACTGGTGAAAGGCAACGGTCACATTATTGCCAACCACGATATGCTCTACGGACATTCCCTGGGACGATTCTGCACTAGAGCGGACAACACCGAGGAAATCATCAGCAGCATCAACCGCCTGATGAAAGAGCCGTTGGAGCCCGAAGAACTGGAGAATCGGAAGAAGATTATACTAAAAATGAAAAAGGCCGGAGTCTCACGACTCAGCCTTTTTAAATAGGTATTAGTTTTTAAGGTAAAAAGATTGTTTTTTTGGATAAACCGTTGCAAATTTAGGGTGTTTAACAACGCATTCCAAAAAAAATCGTATGTTAAATAACATATTTTACGCTTTTCACCTCAATTGACTATAAAAAGTTCGGTTTTTAACGCTTCTCAAGGGTGATTACAAACCCACCCTTGGGTTGACAACGAACAGAAATGTGCTGTTTACGGTCCACAACGGACTTCGAATACTCAAAATCCGTAATTGTAGCGCCATCGCCTATCAACGAAGCCTCATATTGACCCTCACCGAGGAAGTCGAGCGGTACATTAAACTGCCCTGTTTTATCCTCGCCCTGCAAGCCTCCGACATACCAACGGGCGCCTTTTCTACGGGCAACGACAAACGACTTGCCGGGATAGCCCATAAGGAAACGCGTCTCGTCCCAAGCCACAGGCACCTCGCGCATGAACTGACGGGCATAGTCGGGCAGGTTTAGGAAACCTTCGGGACGGTCGGCCCAATGCTGGATGCCCGACTCGAAGGCCACAGAAAGTGCCAACTCGTGGGCAAAGGATGTGGTGTGGGGATGTTGCGAATGTGTAAATGCCACGGGGGTATAATCCATTGGGCCAATGACATTGCGCGTATAGGTTAGCAGGCAGTTGATGCGTGCACCCTCGGTGGTCATCGTTCCGCCATTGTTGTATTGTTCGGCACCAAATACGGCTTCCTGCGAAATCAGGTGGGGATAGGTACGACTCCATCCACGCGGAACGGTACAGCCATGGAAATTCACCAGAATGCCAAACTGGGCAGCATCCTCGAGGATGTCGGCAAAATATTGCATGGTGTGTTGTTTGTCGCTCTCGAAGAAATCGACCTTGATACCCACGACGCCTATCTTGCTGAGCCATTTGAACTCCTCTACCCTTTCTTCGTGGTTCTGCATCTTGGGATTGTTGGAGTGATACCATATCATCGGCTTCACGCCCTTGGAATATGCATAGCGGACGGCATCTTCCAGATTTCCGCCGTTTTCCATCGACTCCCATTCCCAGTCGAACAGCACATATTCCCAACCCATCGTTTCGGCCAAATCTACATATTTGCAGCATATCTGATAATCCCGTGTGCCATGATTATACGCCCAATACACCCATGCTGCACGACCGGGCTTCACAAAGTCGGTGTTGGACAATTTACAGGGATCGGAAACATCCTCGATAAGAGTAGATTCCACGATGGTTTTCAAACTGCCTATCATCAGCACGCGCCACGGCGAAGTCCACGAACCTGTCCAACTGGGATTTGTCTCTCCCCTGTTGTATCCCTCGTAGGAGAAGGGATAACTTACCTTATAATGATTGGGGTTGGCGGTATTGTCGAGATGAGTGGAACAATACGAGCGTCCGATGTTGGCCTCGGTCAGCAGTACGAATGTTCCGTTGGTCTCGAACAATGCAGGGAATCCCCAAACGCCTGTCTTTCCAGCCTCTGCCTGATAGGGAAAATCGGCTTCATAGGAAGTATTGAAAGGCATGAGCCAACGGTGGGCCGACTGGGGCATCTCGTAACTGGTCAGTTCATCAGCAAAACGATGGGTTTTCGCATCGTCGGGAAGGATGTAACGGAAAACAACACCATTGTCGTAGGCACGGACTTCTATGGAGAATGGAGTTTTCTGGCTATTGACAAAATGTATCGTCTGCCGCCTATACTGATTTGTCGGGTTGGCACACTTGCCATGCAGCACATGATAGTTCTCCGTCAGTAGTTCCGGCTTTGTAGCGCCGATATACTTCAAGTCGGATGCAAAATTCTCCTCGGCTTCGAAGCCCATACGCACCTTCGCGAGTTGCCCCGAAGCATTCTTTATTACCAGATAGGGCGCATCGGCAAGCATCTCCAACCGAACGCGTATGCCTGTATTCGGACTACTCAACGAACAGACTTTCCTTGCGCTTACCGTTGAAGTGCATACCACAATGACCCATAAAAGGCAAAGGATTCTACGCAGGTGTTTCATTTCTTTACTACTTTCTTTCCATCAACGATGTAAATGCCTTTCTGACTATCAGAAACCTTGCGACCACTAAGGTCATAGACGGCCTCATTGTGAACTGTAAACTTTGAACTTTGAACTGCCTCAATGCCATCTGCTACACCATAGCGCACAAGCTTTACCTTCGAAGCACGAAATTCCTGTTGAGAAGAACCACCTGCAAGGTCTGCCTGAAAGCCGAGCACTACCTCCTGCGCATCGGGCAATTCAAAATAGACACCACGATAAGTCGTATTGTCCTTCCCTGCATCCGAAATCTTGTCGTAAGCCAGTGTCTGCTGCGGGATATCATGTGTCGAAAGGGTCTGACTGGCAGCAAAGATATAGGCTTCGTTCAACTGATAGTTGGCTTCGTAGGTGGCACCAAAATAATAGTTTCCCGCTGCAAGGTTCACCCTGCTATACACGCGGGCATCCGAGAGGTCGCCAGCGGTGTTGTTCTGACGGTCGTCCCACACACCCAATGTCAGACAGTCATAACCCGGATAGCGGTCGAGCCCACTACGGGTACCGTCTGAAGCCGTGGGGATATTGTAGTTTTCCACCGTCCAATTAGCCGGTGTACCATAACGGGTAGAGGTAGATTGCCCGGTAATGCGCGAGAACTTATTGGTTTCCGTGAGCATATCCTGGGTAATATCGGTTTGAATAAGGTTCTCGGGATTGGCACAATAAAGCAATTCCACCTGACTGACACGGAACTCCTGATTAGCATTTCCGCTTTGCATATTTGATTGGAAAACAAGATTCACATCCTGTTCCTCGTCAAGCGTAAAGGACACACCATAGAAATTACCATCAGTAGCACACTTACTCAAAAGCAAATAGGCAAGGGATTTGCTTTTAACAGAAGCCGGTGCGTAAAGAGAAGTGCCTACATATATATAAGAATAAGAAGTACTCAAATTGTAAAGTGCATTAAATACGGCACCGAAGAAGTATCTTCCAGGTTGCAGATGTACGGTGCGATAGATACGGGCGTTGGTCATATTAGTGGCTGGCGTACCATCTTCCCCACTCCATTTACCCATCATCAGACAATTCGTACCAGGATAGTTGTCTATGCCATTCTTTGTTCCTTTTGAAGTATCATTCTGCGGAATGGAAAAGTTCTCGACAGTCCAGTTGACGGGTTTGCCAAAGCGTGAGCCCATTTCCGTAGCAGAGAAATTATCCTTCTCCAGCAAGTAGTCTATTGTGACATCTATTTGTCCCATTTCATCGGGCGTACCTGCGGGATTAAAACCTTTCTTCTTCAGTTCACCGTAAGCTGCATGCAGTTGACTGGCACGCTCGGCTTGTTCCGATGCACTGGCACTTAAATACTGACGAGCATCCTCAACCTGCAGGGAAAAGGCTTCCACTTTCGAAGCATTAGGCTTGCCTGTATTGTTCGATGCCTTAGCACTCAACTCGCCCGCCAATTGTTCGTACATTTCGATAACTTCCTGCAACGAGAGCGTTTTGGGAGCCTCGGAGTCGAAAGTAACTTCCAATACGGGAGCTATCTCATTGGGATGCGTTGTAGGCAATGTGACTTTCAGACCATCTACTTCCTGTTCAAAACCAACCTCTCCGTAACCCAGCAATGTCACTTTCTTCACACGACCCGAATAGTAAGCCGAAGCCTTACCCAGATTCTCGAAAGTGAAAGTAGCGTGTGAAGGCCAACGCATAATGGTGGCATAAACCGTGTCGTTGCGCTCGACATAGCGCACATCATCGGCCGAATAGTTGATACCCTCGTTAAAACCCTGTGCGTTCAGCGGGTTCGCACTCTCAAACAGCGGACCTTCGCCATACACCTTCCAGGGGCGTGTCCCGTAGATACTTGTCTTGTTGATGTCCATCCATGCCTTGATGCCGGAGATGACATTCAACTCGTTGTTGTCAAGCGAACCGTTACCACGAACGGGGATGTTGAGCAAAAGGTTTCCGTTTTTCGATACGACATCGACCAGCATACGGATGACCTGATCGGCCTGCTTGTATCCATTGTTATTCCCAGTGCTCTTGCTGTAGTGCCAGTCGCCGATGCAGGTACAGGTCTGCCACGGCAGCTCCTGACACTGGTCGGGAATACCGCGTTCTACATCCCACAATATAGCCTGCTTGTGTCTATCCTCCAGAATCTTGCCCGTCACGACTACCTGCTGCTGACCGTTGTGCTGGTTGGCGCTATGGTTGTAGAAGTGCTTCACGATATTGAGGCTATATTGGTCGTTGGTGTTCGTTGTAGCGCCGTAGAATGGCAACACGGTATCATCGAAGTACAGCATGTCGGGGTTGTAGGCGTTGATACACTGCAACACGCGGTTCTGGAACTTCTGCATATATTTAACAGAGGGAGGACAAACGCCATTGCCCCAGTGCCACTGACTGTGAATGGTGCCCCAGTCGGACCAATTGGCGCTGTGGTCGTGGTCCTGTGCATAGAGTTCCTGCGGGTCGTATCCTTCCCACCATGTACCCGTACCTTCGTCTTTCGTCACACCCGTGTCTGCATCCCGGCCCACCTCAAAGAAGGTCCACGCATGAGCACCGTGCATCGACACACCGAACTTCAGTCCATGGGCGCGGCATTGTTGTGCCCATTCGCCTACGAGGTCGCGTTTGGGACCGATGTTCATCGAGTTCCACTCCTGATAGGGAGAGTCCCAACAGTCGTAATTATCGTGGTGCTGTCCCATCGACATAAAGTACTTGGCACCTGCGTTGGCGTAGAGTTCGATGAGATATGCGGGGTCAAATTGTGAGACGGTCCAGTAATGGCAGAAATCCTTGTAGCCCCAGTCGTGGTCGGGATAGTGGCCGAAGTAGTTATAGAAAGTTGTCCGTTGACCGCCAGTTCCATACATGAAGCGGCCATACCAGTCACCGTCCTCTGCTTCGCTCTGGGGGTCCCAGTGTGCCCAGATACCGAACTTAGCATCGCGGAACCATTCGGGGCATTCCCATGCCGCCAGATTGTCCCAGTCGGCCTCGAAGGCACCAGATTCAACCGTCATGTCCGTAGTTGGCTTGTTAGCCTCTACTTCACTGTGAGGACGCACATAACCAGCTGCATGTGGTTGTGCTACGGCTATCGTTGCACACATCCAAAGAAGGGCAACAACGAATGTCTTCATGTTTTTCATAGTTTTATCAATGAATTTGAATTTATACGCAACAAATATACATAATAATATATATGTATTTGTAAATGTCATCCAAAAATGACAAAAGAAAGCGAAATAGTGACAGAAATAGTCAATATTGTGATATTTATATGCACGATATTGCTTATCTTTGCAGGGATGAAAAACGAATTAACGCTGCGCCAATCCCTTATCCTACTCCATGCTGGGTGGGCAAAGGATGATGAACGATGGAACTACGGCCCGATTTGTAGTAGTTTCATGCGTATATACTGGGTTACGAAGGGATGTGCAAGTGTGACGATGAATGGAAAAGAATACACACTGAGCGAAGGACACTTCTATCTCATTCCGCCTTATGTCACACACATAACCCACAGCAACGGTGTGTTTGAGCACTACTACTTGCATCTTGCTGACAGGTCGCGAACATTCGAAAATGTTTTCGAGCAATACACCCTACCCTTCGAGGTTCCCGCCAATCAAGACTGCACCCGTATTTTTACTTATTTGGTCAATAAATACCCAGAGTTGAAACTAGCCCAACCCAGTCCTAACACCTACGAAACCAACTCCAATCTTCTGGCTGCAGAGCAGCGTTATATGAATTATCCCATAGGGTTACGATGCCAGATAACGGGAATGGCATTTTTGCTATATTCACTTTTCCTATGCGAGGCCGTTCGGCGTACACATGTCACGGATAATCGTATCACCCATGCCCTTTGGTTCATCGACAACAACATGCATCGCCCCATTACAACAAGCGAATTGGCAGGCATAGAATCTCTCGGTAAGGAACAGTTCATCCGCATCTTTTCAAAACAGATGGGCACAACGCCTACGACCTATATTATCTCCCGAAAGATTTACCGGGCGCAGACGCTACTGATCGAGCAGAAAATATCCATCAAAGAAGTGGCAACCATGTTGGGTTATGACAATTTCTCGTATTTCTGCCGTCTGTTCCGCCAGCATGTTGGCATGTCTCCCCGACAGTTCATCCGACAGAACTCATAAGCCATTTCTACAACACGCTCACCCCACAGGGGTGCTTGCCAAAGCAAGAAATACTTAAACGAGTTTGGTATTTTGCTCGCTTAATCGTACCTTTGGTCTGCTTCGCAGCCCTTAGATAGGATGCACCTCGGCAAAGCAAACAGAAGCGTCGGGCATTCTGCCCAAACAGCCCTATGGACTGCATCTGTCATACATCACAAAGCTTGTGCGGGGCACATCTTTGCATCTGTCTGACACATTTTGAGGCTTCTGTTTGCTTATGCACTCGGTTTTCACTATCTTTGTCGCCTAAATATAATAAGGTATAAAGATTATGGCTATCATAGAAAACGCAGAAAACAGCGAGAAGCGAAGCCTGAACTTCATTGAACAGAAGATAGAGAACGACCTCGCAGAGGGCAAGAACGGCGGTAAGATACAGACCCGTTTTCCGCCCGAACCTAACGGTTATCTGCACATCGGACATGCCAAGGCCATCGCTATGGACTTCGGTACGGCAAAGAAATATGGTGGTGTGTGCAACCTACGCTTCGATGATACGAATCCCCAGAAGGAAGACACCGAATACATCGAAAGCATAGAGCAGGACATCAAATGGCTGGGTTACGAATGGGCTAATGTTTATTATGCCAGCGACTACTTCCAGCAACTGTGGGACTTTGCCGTGTGGCTCATCAAGAAGGGTCGCGCCTATGTGGACGAACAAAGTGCCGAGGTGATTGCCCAACAAAAGGGAACGACAACCAGCCCAGGTACGAATAGTCCCTATCGCGACCGTCCCGTGGAAGAGAATCTGCGCTTGTTCGAGTTCATGAACAGCGGAAAATGTGAGCCAGGTACTTTGGTACTGCGTGCCAAGATAGACATGGCACACCCCAATATGCACTTCCGCGACCCGCTCATCTACCGCGTGCTGAACATTCCACATGTAAAGACGGGCAACAAATGGAACGCCTATCCCATGTACGACTTCACACACGGACAGAGTGACTACCTCGAAGGGGTAACGCACTCGCTTTGTACACTGGAATTCGTGGAGCACCGTCCCCTTTACGACTTGTTCGTGGGATGGATGAGAGAATGGTTTGAAGAACTGAAGAAAGAAAATGGAACATTAAACATCAATCCCAAATCTACGATGCTTAACCTTCCATCCTACGAGGGTCCGTACCAGACGGAGTTCAACAAACTGAACCTTTCCTATACGCTGATGTCGAAGCGAAACTTGCTGGCACTCGTAAACGAGGGCTTGGTTTCGGGATGGGACGACCCCCGTATGCCGACCATCTGCGGTTTCCGTCGTCGTGGTTATAGTCCTGAGTCGATACAAAAGTTCATCGACAAGATTGGCTATACAACCTACGATGCCCTGAACGAGATTGCTCTGCTGGAGAGTGCCGTGCGCGAAGACCTGAACACCCGTGCCATCCGCGTGAGTGCCGTACTCGACCCCGTCAAGGTGGTCATCACCAACTACCCAGAGGGAAAGACGGAACAACTGACGGCCATCAACAACCCCGAAAACGAGGCCGACGGCAAGCATACCATCGAATTTAGCCGTGAAATCTGGATTGAGCGCGACGACTTCATGGAAGAAGCCGAAAAGAAATTCATGCGCCTTGCCCCAGGCAAGGAGGTGCGTCTGAAGAACGCCTATATCATACAGTGCAACGAGGAACATCCCTGCGATAAGGACGAGAATGGCAAGGTGACAACCATTTACTGTACTTACGACCCCGAGACACGTAGTGGTATGCCCGGAGCCGACCGCAAGATAAAGGGGAAAACCCTGCACTGGGTAAGTTGCCACGATGCTGTCAAAGCCGAAGTTCGGCTGTACGACCGTCTGTGGAAGATGGAGAACCCGCGCGACGAGATGGCTGCCATACGCGAAGCACAACAGTGCGATGCCATCACGGCCATGAAGCAAATGATAAATCCCGATAGTTTGAGCATACTGACCAACTGCTATGTGGAGCCTTTTGCTGCTTCCATGAAGCCTCTCTCCTACTTGCAGTTCCAGCGCATCGGTTACTTCAATGTGGATACGGACAGTACGCCCGACCACCTCGTATTCAACAAAACCGTGGGATTAAGAGATAGTTGGAAGAGTTAATAGGTGAGCGAAGACTATTCATATTTTCAGGATAAGGAGTTTCTCTCGTCGTTAGCCGCCTATGAGCGGATGCGGTCCAACGGTGAACCCATCGAACTGGAGCCCGAGATGCTGACTGACATAGCCGAATACTATGCCATGAATCAGCGTATGGACGAGGCTGACCGTTGCATCGAATATGCTATTTCATTCTACCCCGACAGCGTAGATCCGCAGATATTCCTTGCCCGGCAGCAGATGTTCTACGGAAATCAGGAGGAAGCTTGGCGTATATGCAACGCCATTACTGACCAGAGCGACCGCGAGGTTATCTTCCTACAATCCGAACTCTATATGTACTTCAACGAAAGCCAAAAGGCTTTTGACTTGATGTTGGAAAACTACAAAAAGGCCGACGAGGAGGATGCACCCGAATTTCTATACGATTGCATCTGCCAATGCAAAGATTATGGTTTCGGCGATAAAGCCATGGAATGGGTGAATATGCTACGGAACGATTATCCAGACTACATCGACGCCATTGCCCTACAAGCGGAAATTCACAATTACCGTCGCGAATACCGGCAAACCATAACCTTACTGACCGAGAACATCGAACTGATGCCCTACTGCATCCACGCCTGGCTGCAACTGGCTGAAGCCTACATGTGGCTCGAAGAGTACGATGAAGCCATGGAGGCCTCGGAATATGCACTGGCCATCGACAGCGACAATGCCGAAGCCATATTCATGCACGCCAACATCCTGCTCGACACCGAACACCTGGACGAGGCACACGAATACTACACGCGCTTTCTGCGCTATTTCCCCTACGACGAAAGGGCGAACTATTTTGATGCAGAATGCCTGTTCGACAACAAGCAATACGAAGAAGCCATTGCACGCTACGAAAGGTTATTGAGCCTACCCGGTTATGCGATGAAGGGCTATGCCCTTTCCTACATTGCCTACTGTCATGCCCAATTGGGACACGACGAACAGGCATTGCACTACCGCCAGCAGGCCGAGAAGGAACGCACGAATAACCTGCACGAACTATTCCCCGACCTGTATTCGGCAGAGGACTATCGCAACACTCTCCTCAATAACCTTCCTTCCCCAGAAGACTCCACAAACGAATTGCCGTTCTAATTAAAGGAACGGGACAAAACAATCCTTACGCGCGCGTACACGCGTTCATTATTTTTATATAAAAAAGAAAAAGAGATTAGAGCCGACGGCTGTAATCTACCATCTTGATTGCGGTGACGGCACATTCATCACCTTTGTTCCCCAACATACCACCACTACGCGCCTCTGCCTGTTCCATGTCGTTGCAGGTCAGCAAACCATAGACAACGGGCACCCTACCCTCGCGGTTGATGTCCGCCAGTCCTTGTGTGGTTCCTTGGCAGATGTAGTCAAAATGGGGTGTGTCGCCACGAATGACACAACCAATGGCAATAACAGCATCAAAGCGCTCGCTCCGCGCCATACGCGCTGCACCGTACACCAATTCGAAACTGCCAGGTACGGTTTGCACGGTAATATCTTCTTCGCGGGCACCCTGCTTCACCAGCGTATCATACGCTCCCTGAAGCAGGTTCCCCGTAACCTCCCTATTCCACTCCGATACAACAATACCGAAACGCATACCCTGTGCCGAGGGTACAGAGGAAGGGTCGTATTCCGACAGATTATGAAGATTTGTTGCCATGCTTATTTCTTAGCAACCTTGATACGCTCGATATACTTATCGATATCTGCGTATTGCTGATTGGAAAGATACTTTTCTTTCACCTCTTCGTACAGTTCCAACGCCTTATCGGCCTTGCCCTGAGATTCGAGGATTTCGCCTGCCTGTACAAGGAACACAGGAGAAAGAACGGGATTGTCTGCCTTTTCGGCTGCCTTCACCAAGGTCTTTACTGCCTTGTCGTAATCACCCAGTTCTACATATACATTACCCAGCGCGCCGATGGCTGCGGGGCTAACCATTTCATCATCCTTAGCACTGAAGTCCTTCAGGTACTTTGCTGCATCCTCGTACTTCTCCAGATTGGCAAAAGCAAGACCTGCATACAACTTAGCCAGATTGCCCGACTTCGTATAACCATACTTCTTAACCACCTGCACCAAGCCCAATACATCCTGACCGTCGCCATTCAGTGCCTTCTCGTAGTCACCATTCTGGAACAACTGCTCACTGGGATAAAGAGCCTCGGCTGCCTTATCATTCTGCTTTTCCAGATAAGCCCTACCGAGCAGGAAAACCACCACGCAGGCGATGATAACGCCAACGATGATACCAATCTTCTTCAGGTTCTTTTGGATAAAAGATTCTTCGAGGGTTGCCTCAAGGTCTGCACCCTTCATGTTTTTCTTCTCTGCCATTGTTTATTTAGTTTTATTGTTTTTCCGTTATAGTCCACAAAATTAGTCAAAATACGCGTCATGGGGAAATTTACACGGCATTATTTTTAGATTATGGCAGTATTTTCGTATCTTTAACCCTTGAATTCAGCAAGCCCACACGGAAACGCACAGATGATTCTCACGAAGCTGTCCATACTGAACTATAAGAACATCGCTCAGGCAGACCTTTCTTTCTCGCCCGGCATCAACTGCTTCATCGGCCAGAACGGCGAGGGCAAGACCAATATGCTGGATGCCATATACTTCCTGTCCATGTGCAGGAGTTCGTTCTCCAACATCGACTCTACCACCATTCGCCACGATGCGGACTTTATGATGCTACAGGGGCAGTACGAGCACGAGGACGGCACACCCGAAGAAATCTACTGCGGACTGAAGATGGGACAGAAGAAAGTGTTCCGCCGAGGTAAAAAGGCCTACAAACGACTGGCAGAACACATCGGACTGATACCGCTCGTCGTGGTTTCGCCATCCGACTCGGAACTTATCTCAGGCGGCAGCGAAGAGCGCCGCAGATTCCTTGATATCGTGATTTCGCAGTGCGACCCTGCCTATATCGACGCTCTCCTCCGCTACAACAAAGCACTACAACAGCGCAACACATTGCTGAAGATGGAGGATGCCGAACCCGACCCCGAACTACTTTCGCTATGGGAAGAGGCGATGGCACGCGAGGGCGAATACATCTACCAACGGCGCGTATACTATGTAGAGCAACTGATACCGACTTTCCAACAATACTACAACAGCATATCGTCGGGAGCCGAGCAGGTTGGGTTGCGCTACATCTCACATTGCCAACGAGGCCCTCTGCTCGAAGTCATCCAGCGCGACCGCCACAAGGACCGCGCCGTGGGGTATTCGCTGCACGGCATACACAAGGACGATATCGAAATGACACTCGGTGGCTACCCTATCAAACGGGAAGGAAGCCAAGGGCAAAACAAGTCGTACCTGATTGCCTTGAAACTGAGCCAATTCGATTTTCTGCGTCGTACCGTCAGCAATACGACTCCCATTCTGTTGCTCGACGACATCTTCGACAAGTTGGATGCCACGCGTGTGGAGCAAATCATCCGACTCGTGTCGGGCGAGAACTTCGGACAGATATTCATCACAGACACCAACCGCGACCATCTCGACCAAGTGTTGTCCCATGTGCAGGGCGAGCACAAACTATTTCATGTCAAGGGAGGGACATTCACGACATGAAGCGCAAGAATGCCGAAACACTCCGCGCCGTACTCCTTCGCATGTTACGCGAGGACGGGTTGGAAATGCCGCTCAACGAGCATCGCGCCGTAGAGGCATGGCCGAAGATTGCAGGTCCTGCCATTAGCCGCCTGACGGGCGATGTAGCTATCCGCAACAGCACACTCTACATCAAGATAACCCGACCTTCTCTCCGTCAAGACCTGATGATGGGACGCCAGCACCTCGCACAACAAATCAATAGCGAAGTGGGCGCGCAAGTCGTCGAGAATATCGTTTTTTATTAAAGTAAAGGCTCTTACTATACCCATCACGAAAGGTAACCCATCGGGTTTAGCAATACTATTGCTCTGCTAAGATAAAGGCAATCGACAATTTATGAATTATATTTTTGGCAGTTTCAAGCAAAAAATATAACTTTATCGGCACATATATAACATATACAACAAACTGAAAAAAAACACATAAATCTAATACACATGATTACCAGATTTCTAAGTAAAGGTCGGGAGTCCCTACGGATTCTCGCCATGATGATTGCGTTCCTGCTGCCTTTGGCCAGCAATGTATCAGCATCAAATGCCCCCGAAGACGCTTATCGTTACTCCGTAATACTAAACGGAACGAAACAGTTGAAACTGGACATGCCAGTCTATGACGAAGACGGCTACGACAGCTGGATTGACAAAGGCTATGTGTACATCACCTGCGATGGAAAGAAAGAGACACTCTTCTATTACAGGTCATGGGACAAGAGCGGAGATCATCCTTCAGCCAAGTTCTACAAAGGTGTGGATGGAGTCATGGTAATGAAGCGCGACCGCGACTACAGTAGCATCAATGTCACCACCTCGGAAAAGGAGGCTACCATCCCCATCATTGCAGGTACGGACTATGCTATCATTCATCTTATTTGGACAATTCCCTACAAATATCGAGGCAAGACGGTAACCATCTCGTGGGACATTCACAAGACAGGTAATGGTCCTATTGGCCCTGCAGGCGAGGGTTCAAAGAACATTGGTATCTCGTCCAGTGAATGGCAGATACCATCAGCCCCAGACCTTGTGATACCTGAAGTAATAGACCCCGTATTGAGCTATGATGCCAGTCATATAGGAACAATGATGACCTTCTACACCATTGCCACCAGCAATATAAAGCGTATAACTGGCTACTGGAAAGAGGTAAACGGCAGTATGTATAATGACAAAAGTATGGACTTGGGCAAAAACATGTCAGGCTTTGCCTACCTACCCGCCGACCGCTGCATTAAGGACTTTTATGTCCAGACAACCTACATAGATTCAGAAAATGCAGAGCAGACGACGGAATCGGAACCCATCGATCTACCCACACTGCATCAACCGCAGACCGTAACTGCACAATTGCAGGACGACGGCAAGGTCATCATTTCATGGAACACGAACCATACCGCTTGGGACGACATCGCGTCCAACGACATGTGGGAAGTGCAGCGCAACACATCGGAAAGACATGATGCCTCCAGCTCCTACTGGCGAACCCTCGAAATGGTTGACTTTACACCTGGCACAGAGAAATACACCTATACTGACGAAAGTCTCCTCGGTGACTATAAAGGTTATGATGTCTATTATCGTGTGCGTCGCGTAGGGACATCGATGTGGAATTGGGGACCAGGCAGTGGTTATGCCATGACCATGCTACCCGCCACACTCGTTCTCCCATTTTTTTCCTCCGCTACTGTACAACGCAATGGAGAGTGGAACGATATACAGCACAACATCGACCTTCAGTTTGCCTTGGGTGGACAATATACCAATTCTCAATCTGTGAAGGAAGTAAATTTTGCCCCAGGTATCAAAGGTGCTCCGGCAACTACTGCCGACTACGAACTGCCCGTTGACAAGAATGGACAAATCGTCCTGCGCAATGCAGCCGATTGGGAGGCATTGGTTACATTGGTGTACAACAATAATAGTACGAGGTATAATGTAATTATGTCCAACGACATCAATTTGGGCTACAGCCATTCCATGCTTGGCAAAGGAAATAATTACTTTCAAGGTATATTTAATGGTAATGGCCATACGCTCACAGTCAACTACGACAGCATCAACACAGAGGGAGTTGCACCTTTCACCTATGTCAACAATGCCACCATCAAAAATTTACATGTTGCTGGTTCTGTACGCTCCAACAATAAATTTGCTAGTGGCTTAATAGGTAAGACATTAGCCTCCTCTTCGTATTCCGTAAACATCAACAACTGCCGTGTATCTGCCACGGTGTCCAGCACTATCGACGGCGATGCCTCAAATGGAGGTTTCATTGGAATTTCCAATTCCAACTTCAACATCACCGACTGCTTATTCGACGGCCAGTTGCTTGGTGAGAAGAGCCACAGCACAGGCGGATATGTCGGAGCTTTCGCTTCTGGGAAAAAAGGTAAGTTTACCAACTGTCTGTTTGCTCCCACGGGAATCAACACCAAGATGGACGACTGCCGCACCTTCATCCGCGAGGCACAGCCGGAGAACGTGACCTTCGAAAACTGCTACTACATCACCCCCTACGACGGGCGCAAGTACGACAGCCAAGGAAGGTTCGTCATCTACAACTCGGAGGACTGGGATTCCTTCATCAAACTGGTACA
This sequence comes from Bacteroidaceae bacterium, assembly GCA_017960985.1. GTDB lineage: Bacteria > Bacteroidota > Bacteroidia > Bacteroidales > Bacteroidaceae > Physcousia. The sequence continues at coordinate 11,527 of JAGCYD010000003.1, read as the reverse complement.
GGAGGCTGGCGGCAACAAGGCTGTCGATGCCATCATGGGAGCCGATGTCTCCACGGTATATGCCGCAGGCTACCGGGGCAATGTGCCCTACTACGGCACCTTCGACGGCAACGGACACACGCTGACCGTAGATATCAATGGAGGCAATACTGCTTGCATTGCTCCGTTCATCTATACGAAGAATGCCACCATCAAGAACCTCAACGTCAAAGGCTCCGTACGTGGCGGCATCCACTCCGCAGGGCTGGTGGGCAGCCCTCAAGGCAGTACACTCAACATCGACAACTGCCATGTTTCCACCAATGTGACGACGTCCGACCGTCATGCCGGCGGCATCATCGGACACGGCCATTCGGTGAAGAACACCATCCGCAACTGTCTGTTTGACGGCACCATCACAGCCAATGAATTTAATGTAATCTCATACGTCGGTGCCTTTATGGGTTGGGAAGATGGTGGCACGAGCAACACTGTACAGAACAATCTGGAACATGCCACCTACACTAACTTCAACCACGCAGGCCTCAACTATAGCGCTATAAACAGTGGAGCGGTGTGGAGCGGAATGAATAACTGGCATTTCCAAAACTGGGGCGAGGGCAACAAAGCAAGCAGCCTGAGTACCGATGCGTTGGTTTCTAACTTGGGCAGCGCCAACTGGCAGGCCAGCGGTAACATCGTGCTTCCCAGACAGACCATATCGCAAGTGGGGCAAGGCTTCAATGCCGCTGATTATTCAGTAGCTGCATTAGATAGTATTCTCGGCAACGAATGGATGCAAATGGGAAATTTAGTAGTACCTGTAATGCAGACCTCTATAGAACCTGAGCACCAGAGTATCGTATGGGACGATCGCGCCAAAGTTGAACTCAACATCGACAAGAAAGTAGATAATGAGGTACGATACAAAGAACTGCATACCGTAACACAGGAAGAATTACTCAGCCAAAAAGTGGAATTGAATCTCTGCACCTCATGTGTTGATCACGAATTCCGCCTTAAAGTTGAAAAAGGCGACTCGAAACTACCCCTATTCTCCACCGACCCGCTGGGTTTCAGTGTACAGAAGAAAGAAACAGGTGACCTTGCACGCTATGAGTTTAACAACAATGTTCAACTTGGGGAGGCGGTAGCTGATACACTACAACAAGGTGTTTCATTAAAGTGGAATGTAACTCGTGGTGTGGCCGATTATTACCGTATCTTGCGTACCGACAAGATGTATCCCGAAAAGGTAGATACCCTAACCACGGACTACACTCAAACCGCCTACCTTGACAGAACCGCCAAGGTACAGCACAACTACATCTATACTATCGAAGGTGTGACTCAGTGCGAAGGCGACCATATCAGTACCACGACGGCCGAGGGATGCCGCATTCCGACGGGAACCATTCGAGGCTATGTACGACTATCCAACGGAACTGGGCTGCCCGACATCGAAGTAACAGCCACACCCGAAGACAACATTCTGGGCGGTGTAATAAAGACCGTTAAAACAGACAAATCGGGCTTCTTCGAGATTGACAGCCTCAAATACCAGACACGAGGCAAATACACCTTGAGTGCCAAAGGTATAGGGCGCGACCAAAGTGTAACCTTCGACGAGGACTACAACCTCTTCAGCGACCTGACCTTCTACGAAGAAACCTATTATACATTCTCTGGTTTCGTGCTCTACGAAGGTTCGAGCATTCCCGTAGGCGGTGTAAAGTTCCTGCGAGACGGCCAGCCCGTGATAAATTCTGCTGGTAAAGAAGTGACCACCACCCCACAAGGAGCCTTCGAGATAAGTATTCCAGAGGGTTCCCACACCATACAAGTGGTAAAGGATGGTCATATATTCGAGAACGACGGGTACTACATTGACCTCGACAAAGAAGAAGGCGATCAGCGCGAACACAACTGGCAGAAGGACCTCAGCGGCATCTACCTGTGGGACAAGACCAAAGTCTATCTGCAAGGACGAGTCGTGGGAGGCAACGACCAAGGCAACCTTCCTTTGGGTGAGTCCCTCTCTGTAAACAACTTAGGCGAGGATTTAACCATCGTCATGGAATTAGAGGGCGACAACACCTCATGGATTGTCCGAGACCAACTCGATCCTACCGTAACAACACGCACCAACAAGTATAGTCATGGTATGGATGGAAAGGACACCACAGAAGTGATAGCCTCACGACATCGTATGGTGATTCACCCCGACAAGACGACAGGTGAATACCGAATACCACTCTATCCAGTGAAATACAAGGTTACGGAAATCTACGCCAAGGGCTACAGTACCCTATTCCAGACAGGTAAGGTAAGCGAGACCGTTAACCTGAGTAACCTAACCAACGGACAAACGGACACCTACTCACGCATCTATCATGCGACACCAACGCTCAAAGTGAAACAGGCACAAGACCTAATAAACGACAACTATTTTGGCATCCGCGAATATACAAGCAAAGACAATGCAGGCAACAATGTCCGCATCAAGTTGTGGCAGGATGGCAAATACACATTGGGATATCCAGTATTCATGAGTGGCAGTCAAGTTTCATTGTGGATGGAAGCCTGTGAGGAATACTATTGGAACAATAGCACAGCGGCAAAGAAAGACATCGTACGACTGCGCGGTGGAAATGTGATTGCCAAAAACGGACTGGTAAGCACTAGCACAACCGATGAAATCCCCCTCGACGAACAAGGATGCGGCAGTTACATCTTCTCACCGCAGAACACTACTTTCACTTTAGAGGACGATATGGCCCTACGCGCACTGAAGTTCACGCTGGAATATGATAGTACATTCTATGACATTCAACCTATCAATGGCTATATTATGGCCTCAACGAGCGTACCTCAAGGGCGCCGCATCGTAGCAGGCGAAAATACTCACCTCGTAGATATCTTACGCGACCCTCCAGGCAGTGGAAGTTCTGCCTATATTGAGGAAGGTTCAAAACTCAGTTATAGTTACACAGCCGACATCAAGGCCGTCGCTGGAGTCAATCTTAATATAGGAATGGGTAAAGGCAACGACTACTATTCAGGTCTCTGGTTTGGCGAAGGACACGGCGATGAAGTCGGCACCATCCACTCGCACACCGACTATGGAAGTGTAACAATAAGTGCCGTAATCGGCTATTACAACGATTGGGCGTATAATTACGAGATAACCACCAACGATCGCATTGAAACAAGTAGCGAATCATATAGTAAGGGAACGAAAATCGGTGCAAATTCCGACCTTTATATCGGTTTTGCCGACAACATCATCATGGAGGATGGTATTGCGGTTTATCCTGTGGACAGCAAAATGATGGCTAACCTTACCCCACGCGAAGACCATACCGTGACGGTCAATAACCATGACTTCAATGTGAAAGGCACGGCAAAAATCCTGGCGCGTGGCTACGATGAGGTTAAAAAGGATTCCATCTATCTCATCCGCGATGAAGTGATGAAGGTGAGCTCCCAACCAAAGGCCTCATTCATCTATTCGCAGGATTACATATTGAAAGATCTCCTTCCCACATTATTGCGCTCGCGTGCCGCACTTCTAAAGCCCTCGACTATGAGTTCCGCTGAAGCGCAAGAACTGGCTAACAAAACAAAAGAAATCGTATATGTAAGCAATGTGAATACCGACAACAAGAAGTTCGGCTATGATTACACTATGTACTCACCCGAAGAAGGTAGTTATAATAGTACCAATCAGATACAGGAACTGAACAATCGTATAGCACAATGGTCGGGATTCATCGCCGCCAATGAGAAAGAAAAGTTGGAAGCCAACAAACTGATGAAACGCTACGACTTCGACGGTTTGGCCAGTATCTCCCATAGTGAATCATTCTCTGCTGAAAGAACCGAGCATCGGTACATACAGATACCAGGCATCTCACTTAGCGGAGACGGAGCAACGCCTGCAAGTAGCCAAAGTGATGCTTCTGCACAATACACCCATAACGGCAATGAAGAACCACAAATTACAGGCGTACAATTCCAGGCTGGTGGTGTCTATTTCGAACTCCAACTTATGCCTGTAGTGTCAATCGATTTCAACTACAACAATGGTCAGGAGGAAAACCGCACGAAGGAAACGGGATTCACTTTGAAATGTTCTTCACGCTCCAACCTTGGTGTAGCCGTCTATTATACAGAAGAACTATCGGAGGATAGCATCACCGTTCTGGATAATCTCGGAGCAGTGGGTAAATACTATAAGTTCACCAATGAGACGATGAAGAGTATCTACCATCCCAATCTGGGTCCCGACAACCAGTTGAGTTGGCTGACAAACGACAAAAGGACACGCTACCGGAACTTCGTATTCCGCACAGAAGCTGGTGCCACAGAATCGCCATGGGAGGACGAACGCCGCACGATATTCCATAATGCCGGTACCATATTGGATCAGAAGACCATGCAAATAGACAAACTACGCATCTGGGCTGACAAACAAAGTGTGTCGAATGTGCCCTATGGCGAACCGGCACGCTTCACCATTTACATGACTAACGAAAGCGAAATGCCTGCCCTTGTGACCAAGTCCTTGAAGTTCTATGCCGAGGACGACATGAATCCCAAAGGCGCCCGTATAATGGTAAATGGAGCACCACTCACGGGCTCAGGTTTCGATTTATGGATAGAGCCAAATAGTATCGTAGAAAAAGTGGTTGAAGTGTATGCTGCAGAGGAATACGACTATGAGGATTTAGGTATCTCTATTATCAACGAAAACGATATTGAGAACCTTAACACGGTGACGCTCTCGGCTCACTTTGTACCATCGGCTGGCAAGATTAACATATCCTCACCAGGCGACAAGTGGGTGATGAATACCGATTCATACTACGATCGTGATAGGATGGCCTATGCTATGCCCGTCCATATCGATGGCTTCGATGTCAACTTCCGCAACTTCGACCATATTGAGCTACAATACAAACTTACCACCCAAGGCGACAAGGACTGGGTGAATGTATGTTCTTTCTACCGCAATAATGAGGAGGGCGAACAACTGATGGCTCAGGCCTCTGGCGAGCGCAAGTTGATGGAACACGATGGATACATCGATGTAGATTTCTATGGTGAGACCGACCCGATAGAACAACAATACGACATCCGTGCCGTGACCTATTGTCGTCACGGCAATGGATACCTGACCAGTTCGTCAAACATACTGACGGGTATTAAAGATACGCGGCGTCCTGTTCCCTTCGGCACACCACAACCCACCAACGGTATTTTGGGCATCGGCGACGACATCAAGATTGCCTTCTCCGAGCCCATTGCTGGAAACTATTTGTCGCCTGTGAACAATTTCGAAGTGCTGGGTACAACAAACCAGAGCAGCATATCGCTTTCCACCCTATTGCGGTTCAATGGTGACGGTATAGCACAATCGATGTCGAAGCGTAACTTAGCCAACAAGGACTTCACGCTCGACCTCATGATACATCCCGACCCGAACGGAAAGGCCATGACCGTGATGTCACACGGCCTCGACGGCCACTTCATGTCTCTGGGTGTAACAGCAGACCGACGACTGACGGCCTTCGTGGACGGACATGAACTGACAAGCGATAAGACTGTCGACCTGACCGAACTGCGACAGGTTGCCTACATATTCGACGTGGACGAAGAGCAGAACACCACAAAGGTAAGTTTCTATGATGGTGAAAACATCATCGGAAGCGATTCCTTCAAGGGTATGTACGGCGGAAACAGTTGGCTCAGTTTCGGACGCTATGCCAACTACAATACAGAATATACCTTGAATGACTGGAACCACTACGAAGGTGAAATGCTGGAGGCACGCCTTTGGAACAAAGCCATGTCGAAAGACGAACTGCAAACCTACGCCAAGAAACGCCTGACGGGTTACGAACTGGGCCTGCTCGACAACTACCCCATGAATGAGGGACATGACAAGTATGCCTACGACAAGGCTGTGGGCAGCAACGACCTGGAAATGCGTGGCGATGCCACATGGAAGGTGCCTGGCGGCATCAGTCTGAAACTGGACGGCGAGAAGGGCGTGAGACTGAATGACCGACTCTTCCAACGCAAGGATTATGAGGACTACACGCTGATGTTCTGGTTCCGCACCGACAATGTTTATGACGGCACGCTCATCGCCAACGGTGAGGCTAAGGATGAAAAGGACTATAAGAACCACTTCAACATTGGATTCGAGGATGGAAACCTCTTCTACCGCTTTGGCAACCAGCAGGTGAATGTTTCTGATGGTTTCTATTTGGATGGGGCTTGGCATCACACGGCTGTGACCATCAATCGCTCACGCAATGTAGGTAATATCTATGTGGACCAGAAACTGAAGCAAACCTTCCCCGTAGATACGCTGGGCGGCATCGACGGAAACAACCTCTACTTGGGTGCCACCTACACGGATGCCCACACGCCGACGAAACTCCTGAAGGGTAACATCGATGAAGTGGCCATGTACGAAATGGCATTGCCCGAGAGCATGATGAAGGGCTATGCCAACCAAACTCCTTCAGGTGAGGAAATGGGTACACTGGTCTATCTGCCTTTCAGCCGCTCCGAAGTGCAAGGCGATAACTCGCAGCGACTCATGCCCACGGGTATCAGCCTCAAGAAGTATAAGGACAACCACGGAAACATCGTGGAATCGCGTCGCGACACCATCGTGGCACAGGAAACTATAGATGCTTGTGCCGACCGCGGCAACTATGCACCGATGACAAACATCGGGAAAGTGGAGAACATCAAGTTCTCATATGTGGCCGACGGCAAGGACCTGCTCATCAATCTGGATGTGCCCGACTATCAGATTGAGAAGACAAACATCTATCTGGCCGTGAAGGAAGTGGCTGACCTGCAGGGCAACCTGATGGCATCGCCAGTCGTCATGACACTCTACGCCTATCGCAACCCCCTGCGCTGGAAGGTAAAGCGCACCAGCGTGGAAGCCATGTACGGCGAGGGAGCAACGGTGGAAGTTGCCATAGAGAACCTGAGCGGTAAGTCACAAGACTACACCCTGGAAGGACTGCCCTTGTGGATTACTTCCTCAAAGACGGGTGGCAAGATAGCCGCATTGGACGAGGAGAACATCACCTTCACTATATCGCCCTACATCAATGTGGGTGAGTACGAAGAGATTGTCTATATCGTGGGCGAGAACGGCATCACCGAACCGCTGCCCATCAACATCCACATCCGTGGCGAGGAACCCGAATGGGCCGTAGATGACAAACTGAAGGAAGGCAACATGACCATGCACATCGTGGCTCGCGTTGTCGTGGATGGTGAAATCTCGCACGACCCAGAAGACGTACTCGTGGCTGTTGGGCCTGGTCACCGCGTAATGGGTACGGCAAATATTGATGTGGAAAACAACGAAGCCCTGGCCTACCTGACCATCTATGGCGACCCGGATGCCGAGGAGCCCACACCGTTGCGCTTCGAACTATACGATGCCTCCACGGGACGCATCCGCGTGGTGTATAAAAAAGACATGTCGGATAATGATGGCCTTGCAATGGAAACTATCTACTTCCAAAACAATGTGGTATTGGGTAGCAGCACCAATCCGGTTGTCCTTTACACAGGATGGCAGGAGGTGCAGGCGCTGAAACTACAGAAGGGATGGAACTGGCTCTCGTTCTATGTAGAGCCCGATGAAGCCACCGTAAGCGAGCTATTGGATGGTGCCGCCACATGGGAAGTGGGCGACGGACTGGAACTTATAGACCCCAATGGTGCACCTCATCTACTGACCTACAAGTCAGTCTATGACCGCACCACCTACACCAATAAGTATTATTGGGACAATGGCGACAAGACCATACAGCTCAATCCACAGCAGATGTATCGCTTCTATGTCCAAAGCGACAAGACGGCCTATCTGGCTGGTATAACAATGTATAATGAGATATTTGTACATAAGGGATGGAACCGCATCGGTTATCTCTGCAACATGAACCTGCCCATCGCAACGGCCTTGTCTGACTACACCGATGACGCCTCGGAGGGCGACATCATCAAGTCGCAGAACGAGTTCGCCGTGATGAACATCGATGCCCAAGGCAACCGCGTATGGAAGGGTACCCTGAAGTTCATGCAAGCTGGAGAAGGCTATATGCTGCGCCGACAGGCTGCAGACGAAGTGGGATTCTACTATCCGCAATACTTTAACAGCAGCAAGTACAGTAAGGTACGCAGGAAGACTTCGCTCTTCCACAACGATACGGGTGAGTCCATGAACATCATCGCCCGCGTGGAAGGCTTCGACCTGCAGGAAGGCGACCGACTTGTGGCTTATGGTGATTATGAGAATCGCGGTATAGTTGAGGCTGACGAAGACGACATCTTCTTCCTCAGCATCAGCAAGGGCGAGGAAAAGGGCATCGGATTTGCTATCGAACGCGATGGTGAGATTGTGGCCACAGCTCCCATGCAGTTGCCGTACATCAGCAATGATGTGAAGGGCACGGTGGACAATCCCACAATCATCAACTTCATCGACTGCAACACCCTCGACAAAGATGGATGGTACACCCTCAGTGGTATCAAACTTGGCGAGAAGCCCGCACAGAAGGGTGTTTACATCCACAACGGTAGTAAAGTAATAATTAAATAACTAAAGAATAAAGATTATGAAGTACATGAAATATCTTTGTCTGCTCTGTTTCTTGAGTGTGCTCTTTGTGGCTTGTAACGACGACGATGAAGAAAAGAATCCCTTGCTGAACATGGGCAACCAGAGTCGTCCAACATGGACAATACGGGAAGGACTATATAATGAAGATGACATGGATATGACCATGTCGATTCAAGTGACTTTGCAGGACGAACTGAAGGCTTATGCCAGTGACGATGACCTCATGTGTGCCACTATCGATGGCGAAATCAGGGCACTCACAAGTTTGCAACGCACGGGTGGGGAAATCTATTTCCCCCTCATCATTGCAGGCAGTAGTGGCAGTAGCAAAGTTACCCTTAATTACTATTGCAGTCAACTCAAACGCATTTACACCATCGTGGATTGGATGTCGTTCATCCCGAACATCAAACCCACCAACGATGGCAAACCCTATGTAGTAGAATTTATCACTAAATAATGAAAAGGCTATACTTATTAATCCTGTTCATCTTAGTAGCAAAGCCGCTACTCTGGGCACAAGACAAAACGCTCACTATCAACTCTGCCACGCAGTTTCGCAACTTTGCCACTGCCGTGAATAGCGGAGATGACTTTGTTGGATGTACTGTGGTACTGACTGCTGACATCGAACTAAACGAAAACGAGGATTGGATACCCATAGGCACCACTTATGCCCCATTCCAAGGCACCTTCGACGGACAAGGCCACTGGGTGAGCAACCTATATGTGAATGCCGACGGAACGACCACCGACGATGTGGCAGGTCTTTTCGGATGCATTGGAGAACAGGGTATTGTACGCCGCGTGGGGGTAGAGAGTGGAATTGTCAGAGTGGCCAACAAGAGCAATAGTAGTGTAAACTGCTATGTGGGCGGTATTGCCGGACTTTGTGCGGGCCACATTGAGCAATGTGCCAACTTTGCCACCGTACTGGGCAACCAAACGATGGCTTTCGTGGGCGGTATTGCTGGTGCGCTCGGCAACATTGCCGGGGGTGTGACCAATGCCACCATCGAAGATTGCTACAACCGCGGTCGCATATTCACTTCCGCAACCAACTATGCCGACCAAAACTATCTGGCGGGCATCGTGGGCATCTGCGATGGTGCCGTGAGTCGTGTCTATGTCAGCACCGATGTGGATATCAGTATGGCCACGGAAACCGACAGGATTGCCAATCTCAGCATCATTGCCTCCACTCCCGCAAACGCTTACTATACAGGAAATATGACGGGGTCTGCTCTTGATGGAAGCCTCAACACGCAGGGCGACTATTCGGTATGGACCTTTGCAGATGGAGAGTTGCCTCAACTGACGGCATTCAGTCAGTCAGGCCTTTTGGGTGATGTCAACTGCGACGGACAAATAAATCTGGCCGATGTCACCAGCCTTGTCAACCGCATCATTTTATATGCTCCGGCTACACCCAATGCCGATGTCAACCACGACGGTACACTTTCAGTCGAAGATGTGGCCATCCTCGTTAAAATGCTGCTCACACAAGAATAAAAAACTTATACTATGCCCTACACCAACCACACCCCATCAGAAGACTACCGCCGCGAAGAACTCATCCAATCCATCGAGCGCGCCCTGAAGAAACTGACCCTGTCCGAACTGGAGGCTCTCCACTACGACATGACGACAAAAAGTTACATCAACGACCTGTAATCAGGTTTTAACTAATCATAATATCGGTTCTTTTCAAACGAAGATATGAAGGATAACGATAACGTGAACGTGAACGATAACGTGAACTAATGAGGAAAGCGGATATTGACGAACTACGGGAGCCACGGTGTCTAATGCCTGACGCCACTATGCAAAGACAGAAAGAATACATTGCTTAAGCAAATTCTAAGTTTGGAATGTGCGTTCCAAGGTTTGGTACGCACATTCCAAACTTTGGGACCTGCATTCATAACCTTGGGAATCTTTTTGCTATCCTTCCCTCTCAAAAAAATACGCAGGCGAATTGCCTGCGTATTTTTTGTTCTATCGCTCGGGCTATTTCCTTACCGCACGGACGGATTTACCAGTACAACAATAACCGCCAGAATCTGTGTCTTAATTAATCATAATACCGACTCCTTTCAAACTGTAAACATTTTTTACAAAGTTGTATTTTGGGACAAAAATAGGGATATTGTCTTATGCCCATAAGAAAGCTTCCTTATAGACATAAGGCACTTTCCTTATGGCGATAAGGAAGGTGCCTTATTCATTAATCTGAAAATGCCTGAAAAATCGCGTCCTTTCTGCTGTAATGATTTTTCAAGGTACTACTTATTTGTTGCGACGCAGTTTGCTGATGATTTTGTTCAGTTCCGAACCAAACTTGGGCTCGGGATACAGATTCCAGTAGTCATCGCGACTGGCTGTCTCTATCAACAGGCGGTACAGGTTGTCCTCGCGCTGTAACAGGTTTCGGATATCAGTAAGTGTGAGCAGGAACTGAGGATAGTGGTACGACGGAGTGGCTGGTCCCGACATACTCTCGGCGTGTTCGCTCCAAAGCGGAAATTCGTTGCCGATGTAGTAGTTTATCGTCTCACGACTGTTCAGCACTTCCTCGGGTTCACCTGGCAAGGCATAGACCTCCATCACATTCCGTGCCGTCAGCAACGGACGGTCCATGACATCGGCAAACATCAGGTTGCGCCCGGCAAAATAAGGGATGGACAGGTTGGTGGCCCACAGGGGTATGGTCAGGGTGAACAGCGTATCGTTCAGCATCTCCACGCGAACCAACTGCGGCACTCGTCGCTGACCGTTGCGCCCACTGAATAGTTTATAAGAGTCGTAATACCGATGCCGTGCCGCCAGCAGTTCTTCGTCAACCAACGAAGTGTATTCCGTCAGTTCGATATCCACATCCGT
>JAGCYD010000013.1 GCA_017960985.1 Bacteroidaceae bacterium | reverse complement strand
TTCTTGACGGCTATGAAGCAAAGATAACGTCACAGACATGGGCAACATTGGCAAAGTGCTCGAAAGACACGGCCATACGTGACATACAGGATTTGGTTGACAAGAACATACTGAAAGAGGACATTCCAGGAGCCAAGCGTCCAAGTTACTCTATCGTTTATGATGCAGAGGACTTGACACAATTCTTCGCAGAGGTAAGCATTACTGAAGAAAATGGCATTCCATATCTCAATGCCTTGTATAAAGATAAGAAAACTATATGCGAAAGAATTCTCAGGCTCGATGCTGACCGCTACCAAAGAGGCGATTTGCCATTGTCCAATCTGCTCAGTAAATACTGCTCGTATGTAGTTGGAAGCAATAAAGAATAGTTCAACAAACAGATAAATCGGAATATATCTGCCCACATTATTTTTCATATAAACAAACAATTTGAGCAAAATGATGAAAAAGGTTTTTACAGTTCTAACGATTGCGTTATCAATAATGCAATTGTACGCACAGCAAACAGAGATAAGACGCTCTGAATATCGTAGTATGGACGATGATGGAAATTTCATAAATGTTGTACAATTAGAGATAGGTGGTCGATATTTTTATGATATTGACGAAAATACCCATACGGCTATTTTTAAAAGGTGGTATGGCCGTGAGAACGATACAGAACTCATAATTCCTTCGTCTATAGATTATAACGGAGTGACATATAAGATTGTTGCTCTCGGTGACGACGTTGGTAACCAAAACGAAAAGCTCGAGAAGGTAATTATACCAGAAGGTGTAACCAAAATTGATGGATTTGCATATTGCCATGGATTAAAAAGTATAACTATACCCTCTAGTGTAAAAGAAATTGGCAGCAATGCTTTTAAGGAATGCATTGAATTGGAGAGTATTGTCTTACCTGAGGGACTTTCCACTTTAGGCTACCGCGCCTTCTATAATTGTGTTAAGCTCAAATCGATTGTTATTCCTAGTAGTGTTGCTCGTATCGAGTCAGGCGTATTTCACAATTGTCAGCAACTTTCATCCATAACGATACCTTCGACTATTTCAGAGATAGGAGAAGAGGTATTCTCCAACTGTATAAGTTTGAAGACTATAAACCTAAATGAAGGACTCATTTCAATTGGGAAGTGGGCTTTTTCTGATTGTACTGCATTAGATTCTATTATTCTACCGAACAGTCTTAAAGAATTAGCTCCTTATGCTTTTTATGGCTGCACTTCTCTTAGAAGTGTTAAACTCCCAGAATCGTTAAAAGTGGTTCCTGATGCAGCATTCATGAAATGTGGAGCTCTCACTAGCATTGAGTTCCCCAAAAGTATATACAAAATTGAACGCTCTGCCTTCTCTGACTGTACAAGTTTGAAAAAAGTAGAGCTACCAAGAAATTTGACTGCATTAAACGGCAGTGTGTTTCAAAATTGCTCATCGCTTGTTGAAATCGTTGTTCCAGAGGGAGTGACTAAAATCGGTTCCGGTTTATTCTATTCCTGTAATAGCCTCACGGACATATACTGCTATTCGGAGATGCCACCAGAGATAGATGGGTCACTTTATGGTGTACCTTTGGAACAAGTTACCGTGCATGTTCCCGTAGTTAAAAAGTATAAGAAGGATATTAGTTGGAAAGCATTTGGCAAACTTGTGCCAATACAATAAATATAATAATTGATTAAGTTGATTTGATTATTATATGACAGAATTGGAATGTTTAAGAAATAGTCTTGTGTTAACAGAGACAGATCCTACCAAAATTGAAAGCATTTTCAAGGGAATAGCTAAGAATTTGCTCAACAATTTTGTCATCAGAAAAGGAAAAAATTTATATCACATGGTCGAGATAGAGTTTTATTATAACTTAACCGACACAGCGCATATAACGTACAAGCGTATGACTGAGGCTGGAGAGTGGTTCAACCATGACTATGGTGTTGATCTTGCATTCAAGAGTAATAACAAGTCATATGGAGGAATACTCATTCGCTCCATCGAGTGCAACGGTAAATTTTGCAATGGGCCATTAAAGACCAGAGCCTTGCTATTCCAGTTTGATGCTTTAGGAGAAAAGGGGGCTGTTCCTGCGCTAGAATATTGTCCAAGGGCAAAAGCAATTGAGCCTATTGCAGTTACACGGTATAATATATCTGAAAGACAAAATTTCAGGTACTGCATTCCAAGGGAACTCTGGACCGAACACAAGGGATATGCAGCATACCCATGGGATTATAAAGGAAATCTTAAAATATAGGTAGTAGATACATATGTTGTAGAAAATATAAAAAATCGACAAATAAATTCCAATTTAGCAAAATACATAAATATGACATAAAATGAGATTATTCTGCCGTAAAAACACGTTTTCATTGCCATGAGCGTGTAAAAACGCGCAGAATGTGTCGGATTTAAGGTGCCAGTACTTTACACTAACTCTGTAAGTAACTGATACTCAGCATCGTCTAGCCGCCGCACAGGCAGCTGTTGAGGAGGCGTAATCAATTGATGATTGATAAAGAAAAGGGACTTGTCCGTGTGGGCAGGTCCCTTTCTTATTTGTATATAATTCAGACTAAGGAATCGTAAGTGTAGCTGACTCCAAATAGGGTGATGTCGCCATGACTTGTATGGGCTCATGACCTTGTGGAACGATGTAGGCCACGAGTCGTCCACCCATTACTCTTTGTCGTTGTGGACGCCTACCTGTGGATTGTCCACTCTGGTTACCTTGCATACTGCCATTTTCCATGCCCAGCAGACGACCGCCTCTAACCATCAGCGTAACCTCATTGTCGGCCTGCTTCACGAGATTTCCGTCTTCATCGACAACCTCAACGAATACATGCATGCCTCCATCAGAGGTAAGGCGTATAGCATGTGGTTGTTTTGTTGTTTTAATTTCGTAGGAACTTCCGTTTTCGGCCTCACAACATAGTGTGCCAGGTTGGTATTCAATATCCCAATAGAGAATATCGGCGTTTTTGTCTCGTTGTGGTTCTCCACCGACAGGTTTCCCATTTAGTGTCAGATGGGCGGTCTTTCCGTTGGTGTAGCAGACTACACGGATATGTTGGCCTTCGGTGTAATTCCAAGTATCGGTAGCATTAGGTGAGATAAAGGTGCTGCGTTGGTTGTTGTTGCGTGACCCATAGCGTTGTTGTATTCCAACAGGGTAAGTGCCAATATAGCATACGGGGCTTTCGCTCCATAGAGCAGCCCGATACCATCCATTGGGCTTCCGTTGTCCAGCCAGGTCAAGGAGTCCTGCACTGGAACCTCGCGCAGGCCATACACCACTCTCACCAAGATAATCAATACCAGTCCATAAAAATTGTCCAAAGATGTGTTCGTTGTCGCGTACGGCCTTCCATGCAGCCAAATCATGTCGGTTCTCTGAACCGTAGATAATACGCTTGGGATATTTTGTGTGATCCTCATTGTAGCGACTTTCGGTGTAATTGTAGCCTACCACATCTATGACTTCGGGATATAGTGTTTCGTTGGACATTACTACGCCAGCCAATGCTCCAGTTGTAGGACGAGAGCTGTCTATGTTTTTAACAACTTGTGCCAGTCGCTTGGCAATATGACCGATGCGTTCTGCATTGGGCTGTTCTGGTTTGTAACCACCATACATCGGCTGCGTGAAACCAGAACTGCCTCCGTCAAGTACGGGGTGAGAGTAGGGGTCGTTGGGGTAGTCCACCTCGTTGCCTATCGACCATAGGAATACACAAGGGTGGCAACGGTCGCGGCGTACCATGTCGGCCACATCACGCTCTATCCACTCCTCAAAGTAAGTGTAGGTTCCTTCAAAGGCTGGTTTACCTTGATTCCAACCCTTCATCCACTTTCGTTTAGGAAACTCCCATTCATCGCTGGCTTCGTCCATGACCAGCAATCCTAATTCGTCGCATAAGTCATAAAATTCTGGTGTATGTGGGTTGTGGCTCAAACGGATGGCATTCACGCCAATATTTTTTAATTCTACCAACCTACGACGCCAAACCTCTGCTGGTACAGCAGTACCTAATACGCCCGCATCGTCGTGAACACATACACCCTTTACCTTTATCCATTTCCCATTGAGAGCAAATCCTTTGTCGGCTGAAAAGTCCAAAGTACGTAACCCGGCCTTTACTTCCGAATGGTCTATTTCCTTGTTTCCTGCCATTAGGCGTGTATGCAAAGTGTAAAGGTAGGGTTGTTCCAATGCCCAACGCTGTGGATGGGGTACATGTAGCCTTACTGTCCGTTTCTCTTGGCTTTTAATAGTTGTTTGTGCTGTAGCAACGACTATGCCTTTAGCGTCGCTCAAGGTAACGATGGCCTGCCATGTTTCATTAGTTTGTTTGGAACTGCGTTCATCGCAAGTCTCCACATCGACTTCAACTTCGGCTTGTTTGTTCGATATATTCTTGAGCCGATATGCCGTTCCCCATAGTGCCAAATGTACATCAGGGGCTGTGACAAGCCACACATTGCGGTTGATACCCGACCCTGTGTACCAGCGAGAATCAGCCTCGGATGAATGGTCCACTCGGACTGCTAGCACATTCTCTCCGTCCTTTAGATAGGGGGTCATTTCGTAGAGGAACGAAGCAAATCCACTTGGACGCTTGCCCAGCAAATGACCATTGATGTAGACTTCGGAGTGGTTATATACTCCCTCAAAGTAGACGAAGTAGTGTTCTCCCATCTTTGGTGTGAGAGTCAGATGATGTCGATACCAAGCAATGCCGCCAGGTAGGTAGCCTTGACACGACCCTTTGTCGGGAGACATGGGTAGTTCTACGCCCCAGTCATGGGGTAGGGTGATATGCCGCCATTGTGAGTCGTCGTAGTCTTCTAACCGCATATCGGACGATTCGTATATATTCCAACTAGAGTCAGCTCGTAGAAAAAGCCAATCATTATTTATTTGTTGGGCATTTCCAAACGATACTTGTGCAGCAGTTGTGATTGTCAATAACAGCACATAGATGGTAAATATTAGTTTCTTCATGGCGTGAAATTAGGTGAATCCGTTCTATTCGTTGCTTTCCTTATTGCTTTATATCGCAAAGATACGAATATTTTCTTATCTTTGCAGCATAATAGTATTACAAATGAACGAATTACCTGAAGACCCAATGATGCTTTACTCGGCCGTGAATATGAAGTTGCGCGACCGATACAATTCACTCGATGAACTCTGCGAGGACCTTGGCCTCAATCGTAAAATGATAGAGGACACGCTGCGTGAGGTTGGCTTTGAATATAGTCCACAATACAATAAATTCTGGTAAGATGAAACGACTGCTCCTTATTTTGATTCTTAATCTTTCGTTTTTAATTCCGACACAGTCGGCAGTTCCTTTGGATAGCATTCGCTTGTCCGACCCTGCAATTCTGGCTGATGAGGCTACACAGATGTACTATATGACGGGTACGGGCGGTATGATGTGGACAAGCCGTGACCTGCAATTGTGGGATGGCCCCTATCGTGTGGCACAGACGGACGATGAAGGCTGGATGGGGCCGAGGCCTGCGATTTGGGCGGCAGAGTTCCATCAATACAAGGGTAAGTATTATTATTTTGCAACATTCACAAACCACAATGCCGTGAGTTGTGAATATCGTGGACGGAAGATAGAGCGCCGTGCTTCACAGGTGTTGGTAGCCGACAGCGCACGCGGTCCTTATCGCCAGTTTGGCGATGCCGCTTATTTGCCTGCTGACCGTCCTACGCTCGATGGTACATTTTGGGTGGATACAGACGGGATGCCCTATATGGTGTTCTGTGGGGAATGGTTGGCTAATTGGAACGGAACTATCGAGAAGATTCAGTTGAAACCAGACCTTAGTGGTACAATAGGGGAGCCGAAGGTACTGTTCCGTGCCAGTGATTCTCCCTGGAGTCGCGAGGTATTAGACGGAACCGTTACTTTTAATCGTGTTACCGATGGTCCTTGGCTTTTCCGTACGGCAACGGGTCGTCTTGGGATGCTTTGGACTTCGTGGATTTACGATGTATATACGCAAGGTGTGGCCTATTCCGAGAGCGGAACGCTCGACGGCCCGTGGGTGCAGGAACCTGAACCTATCACACCGCCCAACTACGGACATTCCATGCTGTTCCGTACTTTTGACGGCCGTTGGATGATGTCCGTTCATCATCATGCCACCGACAAAAAGGGGCGCACTGTGCGTACGCCCCATCTGTTTGAAGTGGACTTGTCTAGCGACAAGTTGAAAGTTTGCCTATAATTTGATTGTCTGCTCGCTACCGTCGTACTCAACAATCTTTGTTGTGCGGCTGTCGGCAAGTCGTACGCAGAAAGTGCGATTGGTAAGCATACCTGGGAACTTACCTTCACGATTGGCGATGGTTAGTTCCTTGCGACGATTGTTCCAACGGAAGTCAATGGTGCTATAGACACCCTGCTCGTAGTTATAGTTGTCGCCCTCATCCTCGTATAGTGTGAAGGTTCCGTCCTCGCCGGGATAGACAACAACTTCGAGGTCGTCCCACTTCTTTTCCTCGGCGAATTGCATGACGGGAGCCAAGGGTATGATGCTGCCAGCGCGTACCATCATCGGTGCACGGTCGAAAGGTGTCGGCAGGGTCACATCTTGTCCGCCCTTGTACGACTTCTCTGTCCAGAAGTCATACCAGTTTGTACCCTTGGGAAGGTACTTTTTCTGCGACTTAGGCAAAGTGAAGTTTACATTCGAACTTCCCCTTGTTTCTTCCGAGGTGTATTGCGGATACATGACGGGCAATGCAAGGATGCTGTGTCCGAACATAAATTCGTCACCCATATCCCATACACGCTTATCCTGTGGGAAATCATAAATCAAGGCACGCATATAACTGTCTCCGTTGTGTGTTACCTGCCATGCCTGGCTATAGATATAGGGAAGTAGGCGATAACGCGTTTGGATACATTGTTCGATGGCATCGAATGTGGGTTCGCCCTTCTTTCCAAATTGATAGATTTCGCGTGGGGCGTCGGCTCCATGACTGCGGAATACTGGGCAGAAAAGACCGTATTGCAGCCATCGTACATATAGTTCTTGATATTGTGGATTCTTTGGTGCCGAGCCGCCACCGTAAATGTTGTACCGACCACAGAAGAATCCGCCTATATCAGAATTGAAGTTCGGGCATCCCGTCATCGTATAGTTCAGTCCCAGGGGAACCTGCTTGCGAAGCATATCCCACGAAGAGGTGATGTCACCGCTCCAAAGTCCTGCTCCGTAGCGTTGTTGCCCTGCAAAGGCCGAGCGCGTCATAATGAATACACGCTTCTTTTGGTCGACTTGACGCTGATGGTCATAAACACCGCTCACCGAAGCCAGAGGGAAGGCGTTGCGCATAGAGCGCCATGTGCCTTGACTCTCGATACCGTATGTGGGAGAAGCACCAACGGGACGATTGTATTGTTCGTCGCGTGGGTCGTAATAATCGGGGTCTGTCGAGTCCATCCACCAAGCATCAGCACCGTACTTGTGCAGTCGGTTTAGATACTTCCAGTAAATGTCTCTTGCCTCACGACTGTAGGCATCATAGACACGCACGCCACTTGGGAACTCCATCTTTGGAGGCCACATGGATACTCCACTCTGCGGCCATGTGCTAAAGTCGAATAAAAGGCCACGCTCTGCCAGTTCCTTGAAGGCCAATGTCTGTGGGCCGAAGCTCGACCAGATACTAATCATCAGGTGCGCATTCTGTTTGTGTACGCGGTCAATCATCTGTACACCATCAGCAAACTCCTCGTTGAGGAAGTCCATGGCATTCCACAAGTAGTTGGAACCCCAGTATTGCCAGTCTTGGATGATACCATCGAGTGGCACGCGGTTCTCCCTGTGCCAATCGACAACCTCCAGTAGTTCCTTCGATGACTTATAGCGCTCGCGGCATTGCCAATAGCCGAATGTCCACAACGGGAACATAGGAACATCCCCCGAAAGCTTACGCATCAAGCGGTTAACACCGTCGGCTGACTGTCCATACATGAAATAATAAACGATTCTGTCGCCGGTTTCGGGAGAGAATGTCATACCGTCTTGATTGTCGATAAAGTCTGCCCGAGAGTAGTTATCCCAGTAGATGCCCCATCCTTTTATTGACTGTATGACATACTGGAAGTCTTCCAGATTCGACTGCTCCATCATTTTGCGCTCCGTTCCACGACGGTTCATACGCCCGTCTTGCAGTGTGCCAAGTCCGTAGATAGGTTCGTCCTTATCCAGTAGATAGGTTTGTGCCAAGCGAGGGGTTAGTACTGTGGACTTTTCCCGAAGCAAGTTCTTGTTCTTGTCAAGGAATTGTACCTGTCCTGTCCATTTGTCGATGACGGCCGTCAGGGCATCGCTTGTGGCTGTGGTTTTGGATGATTGTTTGCTTACGCTTACCTTTACCTTCTCTTCGGGTTGCATCGTCACGACCAGACTTTTGGGAGCCTCGGCGTCGAGCGTTGTACCATGTTCCACACGCACGATGTTGGATGAAAGGAAGGTGAGGCGTGTTACACCGTTCTTTGTCTGCACCTCAATGGGGCGGTTCTCGCTCCTTCCCGTCATGGTCAGGCAAAGGAGTGTCAGTAGGGTTAATATTTTTCTCATAGTTTTTAGGGATTGTTTCAGTATGGATTATTTATGGGTGATAGTCAGTTTTCGGGCTCGATTGCCTTGTTTGACAATATAGATGCCCTTGGGAAGACCTGTCTTCCAGTCGTAGCCATCCGCATGCTTCACGAATACACCACTCAGTGTATATATGCGAGCGGGTTTATCCGAAGAATCCAAGTCGATATCCTGAACGGCATTCGACGAAGAGAGTATGACATGTATCAAGTCGCTCCATGCCGATGACGAAGTGGCCGTTAGGGCTTTCACGCGGTAATAGTATTCCTTGCCCGTCAGGTTAGTGAAGGTGTATGAAGTGCCCGTCAGTCCTGTATATGTAGTCTTTCGGATGGCCTTCTTCGGAGCATTGGACGATGAAGCTAGTAAGGCCGAAACTTCCTCTGCCGTTGCCTCACCGTCGCAGATCACTATTCTGTCAATGTATGCACGCTTGTTCCCGCTTGTTGTGGATATGGTGACGGTGAAATTCCCGTCGGGTGCATCAGTCGTGACGACTATAGCATCGCCTGTTGTCGAAGTGCTTTTCTCGTTACTCCCGACCTTTATGGTGAAGTTGGCGGTACTGTTTGTGCCATAAGGTCTTCCTTCGATATATACGGTTACCGTCCCATTGGCAAAGTCAGAAAGGGTAGGGGTGGTGATGCTGCCAATATAACTGCTTGACCCTAATTTTACCTCGTCGCGGCCTGTTGCAAATAGTTTTGTGCCGCTCCATCCCGATGTACTGGTGTAGGTGCCTATCTTCGAGGAAATGTCTTTGCCGCTATCTAGGCTGGCAATGCCACTGAAATCTTCGCTCAGGATTACTTCGACATCGGCTTCATAAACCTCCTGTAGCTCGAGTGTGTAACTTTGTGCATCATCGACGGCCTGCCAGTTGGCGGTAAATCCCGTAGCGGTAATGCCAGAAGGTTCTGAGGCTACGGGCGCTTCTATCTGTGTTCCGCCGTTGAACTTCAGGGAGATGAGCCCGTTCGTCTCGGTGATGTCCTCGATGGGATGGTTCAAGTATTTTGTACCATCGCTATTTTTGTTGTACAACTTCGCGGCGGGAGTGGTTGTATTCGTGAGCGAGGTGTTACCTCCTGTGCCCGGGAAAGGGTCTGCAGACAGATTATAGTGCGAATAGGAATTGTCGGCAGCGATGATGGTACAGCGCTGTCGGCTGGAAGTGTTGTTTACCGTGTTGGCATTCCACACACTTTTGTCGTAGTCTATATGCATCACCAGCATTCCATGGCCGTAGGCATAGGTGTTCCACGAAGTCTGCTGGATGTTGAAGAGCATATAGTATTCGTTCTGGTTGGCGGCATTGTAGATGATGTAACTTTCGGGACTGTCGGTGATGGCTTGCATACCATTGATGTCGGTGCCTTCGTCGAGAACGGTCGGTTCTATCCATCCCGAGTAATAACGCTCGTATGCCGTGTAGGCCGACGGCACGCAGCCTTCGTAGCCATCTGGGCCGTTATAGCAACCATAGTCCATAAGCGACCAGGCATCCATGCCGAAGTTGCTCCCGTTTGTTCGTGTGTCGTAGAAGTCGGGGAGCCCAAGGCAATGGGAGAACTCATGGCAGGCTGTTCCGATGCCGTCCATTTGTTTGCCCGATGCACCCGTAAGTTCATTGCTACACGCATAGGTGTTTATCGTCACGCCATCGAGTGTCAGTGACCGACCGTAATCGGAACTTTCCAGCTCCCATTCATGTGGCCAGATGGTGTTCTCCAGTCCAGTCGAGGCCGATGCTTCGCCGTATCCAGCATAGATGACAAATACCTGTTCCACTTCGCCATCGCCGTCCCAGTCGTAGTCGGCGTAGTTTACATCAGCATCGGCAGCCAGACAAGCCTCTGCCACCATTTCTCCGGGGCGTAGGTCATCGTCGTTATCATCGTTGCCGCCATAATATGCCATGTCGTGGGAAAGATTATACGGTCCCACGACATCGAAGTCAATGGTGAGTTGGCCGTAACTTTGGTCGTAGAAATAGTCCCGAACGGATCCGATATGCATGTCCTTGCTATACCCATGTTGGTTGAACATGTTGTAGAAGTCGGCATTTGCCGTCGATGATGACATCTTCTCGACAGAATAGTTTACGAGGATTATCAGTCCTTTCTTCGTTGTTGTGGAGGCTGCGCGTGCTTTGGTATAGCGTGCCTGAGTTGTGGCTCGCACTTTCTCGATGCGCAGTTGGCGGCTTGCCGTGCGTTTGTTGGCGCGTTGGGTCCACAGCGTCGTGATGCCGTCGTCGAGTGTTTCTCGGTTGGTCTGTATGTATTTGGCCTCCGATGTACTGCGTTCTGCGGGTTCGTGGGCACGCTGGGTGGTGGGCGCAAGGCGTCCGTTGCTGATGTGCGCATAGGTATAGAACCCGTCGGCATCCTTTGCTATGGGCACTCCGTCCGTGGTGACGAGGTAATGGAAATGCTCGTCTCCGCGCTGGACGACGGTAATCTGTGTGCCATCTTTCTGGCGGATGACGGATTGTGTTCGCTTGGCTGGTACGGCCATCATCTGTATGGCCAAGCCCATAGTCAGCAAGATACTCAATGTCCTTCGCATTTCTATTCCTTTTTTTAGCAGTGCAAAGATAATGAATTTTACGCACACGTGTATGCGTGTGCGTGTTTTTATTTAAGGATATAGTCGGCCATGGCCTGGATGGGTCGCTGCAGTACCTTGCCAAGACGGAAACCTTCGAGGCGTGCTGCCTCGAGCAGTTCGTCGCGGAAGTCATAGGCTATGCCACCGACAAAGCATACCGGCAATTCGGGACGACCATAAGCGGCAATGTTTCGACGGAAGAAAAGACGCAAGTTGTCGATAATGAACTGGCGCATTTCTGGCTCGCTGCGGTGGTGTCCGATGAAGGGTACGAGTGAGGCGAGGAATCGGTTGGCCTGTGGCTCGCGGTATGTTTTGGTGATGATTTCGGTCAGTGTCAGGCCAGTTTCCTTTTTGAAGGCTTCCAATAGCGTTTCGCTGAGTTGGTGTTTCAGTAGGTCTGAGATGAGGTTCCTGCCCAGAACGGCGCCACTGCCCTCGTCACCGAGAATCCATCCCAACGCGGGCGTGTTTTCGATGATGTGCTTTCCGTCGTACAAGCACGAGTTGCTGCCTGTGCCAAGTATGCAGGCGATACCCTCTTTATTGCCCAGCAGTGCATGAGCAGCTCCGAGCATATCGCTCTCCACGATGATGCGGGCATGGGGGAATCGACGCTGTAACATGGCGTACATGTGCTCACTGTACGGAGCCATACATCCGGCACCATAGAACCATACACCCAGCCCTTCGCCTGAAGCGAGGCTGTTCTGCATCATGATGGGCGGTAGGGTGTCGAGCACCTTACTTATCTGTTCGTTGTTGTCTCTGACTGGGTTGATGCCCAAAGTGTCAAATTCGGTGCAGCGTCCTACCTCGTCGATATAGAGCCACGAGGTTTTCGAACTGCCGCTGTCTGCTATTAGGTGTGTCATATTTTAGTGTTTTTATGATTTTATCGCCGAGGCGATGGCCTCGCGCGAAAGGTTCATTGCGTTCTTGATATTCTCCGGTCCCTTGCCGATGGGTGGTATGGGGTCGTGGATGGTTAGTGAGAGAGGATGCCAGTTGACGAAATTAATGGGACCTCTCCTGCGGCAGAGTACATGGTACGAACCGTTGATTGTGATAGGAACGACGGGCATCTGCAACTCGTCGGCTAGTTGATATGCACCACGGAAAAATGGTCCCATTTCTCCCGTCAGCGTTCGTTCGCCCTCGGGGAAAACAACGAGCGATGTGCCTCCCTGTAATACCTGGCGCGCACGGTCGTGTGTTTTCTGGATGGCCTTTGGACCGCTTTTGTCTACGAATATGTGACCGGCACTCTCACAGGCCTGTCCTACGAGTGGAGCCTTACGCAATTCGCGCTTCATCATCCATTTGAAGTTGCGTCCCAGATAGCCGTAAATGAGGAAAATGTCGAATGCCCCCTGATGGTTGGCCACGAAGACATACGAGGTTTTTCGGTCGATTCGCTCATGTCCCTCGATATGTACGGGCAGCAGCAATATGCGCATGAACCAGCGTGACCATATCCTTCCGGGCCAATAGCCCCAGAAGTGGGCGCTGGCAATCGTGGAACCGATGGTTGTAGTCAGTGTCGTCAGTACGGTGATGATGATAAGCAGCGGGGCTGCAATTAGTAACTGGTAGGTACGATAGATGTATTTCATGGTATTAAGCGTTATTGTGCTGATGGGTCAAGTTCGCGGCTAGGAACGGGCGCAATTCCTCGGGTGTCAGTCCACGGCGATGGGCATAGTCCTGCAACTGACTGTCGTCGATGGGGCCGATGGCGAAGTGTGTGGACGCAGGGTGGGCAAAGATGAGTCCACTGGTGCTGGCGTGTGGTTGCATAGCTCCGCTGGGTGTCAGGCTGACACCGATTCGCTGCATTCCCATCAACTGGTCGATGAGGAAGTTCAGACTTTGGTCTGGCAGCGAGGGATAGCCTACTGCGGGGCGCTTGCCCGTGTATTTCTCTTGGAAGAGTTCGGTGGGTGTGAGCCTTTCGTCGGGTGCATAGCCCCACAGGCTTGTGCGCACCTGTTCGTGCATTCGCTCGGCTGTGGCTTCGGCCAGACGGTCGGCCAGTGTCTGACAAAGCAGGTGCCGGTAGTCATCGTCGGGGAAGGAGTGTTCCATCTTCTCGTCCACCGAGGTGATGAATACGCCCAGCGTGTCCTTCACATCCGATTCCTCGGGGCGCAGGAAATCGGCCCACGAAAGACATTGCTCGCCATGTTGCTGGCGCAGCATGGGCAGTATGAAGTCGTCTTCGGACTTTTCCGAACGGTGAACCACAATGTCGTCCTGACGCGCATTTGCGTCGTACAGTCCTACGAGGGCATGTGCCTGAATCTTGCCGTCCATCTGGTGGAGCATCGCCAGCGCATCGTCGTAGAGGCGTGCTGCTTCCTGTGCTTTTTCCTGCTCGCTATCTGGGAACGACGACAGCCATGCCGCGCGGCACGACGGACAGTCGTGTTGCTGCGCAACGGCACCCATTCGGGGCGGTAATCCCCAGGTGTTGAAGAAGTAAAGCCAGTTGATGTAGGGCTCGACTTCGTGCAGGCTATAGTTCAGAATCGTGTCCATTAGGCATGTTTAACGGCAAAGTTACAAATTAGCAAGCGATAAAACAAGCCTCTGCGACACTTTTCCCAAACGGCATCCTTATGGCCCCATTTTGTAACCCTCCGCAGGGCGGTTTTTCAAAATAGGTATTTTGCGGCCTCAAAATAGGTATTTTAGACCCCCTAAAATAGGTATGATGAAATCGCAGGGTAGTAAGGGCGGTCGGGAAGGGGTGTGTCAGTGCTGTCGCAAGATGGCTTCGCCGCGTACTCCTTCGCCCGTTTTACCGAGGCTATAGGCCAGTTGACCATTTACAAAAGTATGCTCCACCTGCCAATGGAACTCGCGACCTTCGAGCGGACTCCACGCACACTTGCTCAGGATGTCCTCCTTGTGTAGTGTCCAGTCCTTACGGCGAACCACAACGAGATCCGCTTTGTAGCCCCGTCGGATATAGCCGCGTTGCTTGATACCGAACAATGTCGCGGGCTTGTGGCACATGGCCTCGACTATGCGTTCGAGGGTAAGCACGCCTTCATCGACGAGCGATAGTAGACTGACGAGCGAGAACTGCACCATCGGCATTCCCGAGGCTGCACGGACACAACCACCCTGTTTTTCCGCCAATAGATGGGGGGCATGGTCGGTTCCTACGGTCGATAGCCTTCCATCGGCCAGTGCCTGGCGCAGTGCATCGCGGTCGGCGCGGGTCTTTATGGCAGGATTGCACTTGATGAGCGAGCCAAGTCTGTTGTAGTCTTCATCGCAGAATAGCAGGTGAGGCACGCAGACCTCGCCTGTCACATTCGTGCCGTTCAGCAGTGAAATTTCCTTGGCTGTGGTGATATGGGCGAGATGAAGCCGCGCTCCCGTCAGCTCGGCTAGTTCTGCGGCAAGCGATGACGAACGATAACAGGCCTCTGCATCGCGAATCCAAGCATGGTATTTGGGCTCGGGGTCTTCGCCCCATAATTGTTTGGCCTCGGCCATACGCTGGGATATCCTTGCTGGGTCTTCGCAGTGGACGACTATTGGTACGCCCATTTCGGCAGCCCGACGAAACACCTCCGTCAGTTCCTTACGGCCTTCGACTAGCATGTCGCCCGTAGAACTTCCCATAAATAGTTTGATAGCCGGTGCGTCGCAGTCCTCCAGTTTCCGTGCATCTGCCGTGGCTCCCATGTAACAACCGTAGTTCACATGGCTGTTGCTCAGCCCCAGCGCCATGCGCTCCTGCCATCGGAGAAGCGTCGTTGTGGGTGGAACCACATTGGGCATATCCAGAACAGATGTGACTCCACCGGCTGCTGCTGCCGTGCTTTCGCTGGCAATGTCGGCCTTGTATGTCAGTCCCGGCTCGCGGAAATGCACATGCGTATCGATGATACCCGGCAGAAGCAAGGCTCCGTCGGCATCGATGCAATTGAGTTCTGAAAACTGGGAATCGGGAATTGGGGAATCACCCTCGTAAACTTCCTGTATGATGTTGTCGTGGATGAGGACGCTTCCCCGTATGGTACGCCCCTCGTTTACGATAGTTGCATTCCTGATAATCGTGTCCACGCTACTTTTATTAACGCGTATGTGGATATTTACGGAACCATCCGTCCCATCTTAGGCGCATGACACCGAAGAGTGCTTCGCTGAAGATTCCGCCTGACATCTTACTTGTGCCCAGTTCGCGATTCACAAAGATGACGGGCACTTCTTTTATCTTGAAGCCACACATGGCGGCAGTGAACTTCATCTCTATCTGGAAAGCGTAGCCCTTGAAGCGTATTTTGTCCAGTTCCATCGTTTCGAGTACGCGACGGCGATAGCATACGAATCCAGCAGTGGTGTCGTGGATGTCGAGGCCCGTAATTAGGCGCACATACTTTGAGGCAAAGTACGACATCAGCACGCGCCCCATAGGCCAGTTCACCACATTCACCCCC
>JAGCYD010000002.1 GCA_017960985.1 Bacteroidaceae bacterium | reverse complement strand
GACGAATGGTGACGGGGTCGTATATCATACCCTTTTCGGCACGCTTAACGATAGCCACCTGACGAGCCTGCTCCTCGATGGACATGTTCTTATGGATGACTCCGATACCACCTTCGCGGGCGATAGCGATAGCCATAGTTGCCTCGGTGACGGTATCCATCGCGGCGGAGATAAAGGGTATCTTCAGTTCGATATTGCGTGAGAACTTGGTGGTCAGGTCCACCGTACGGGGCAGCACCTCGGAATATGCCGGAACGAGCAGCACATCGTCGTAGGTCAAGCCGTCCATCGTGATTCTGTCTTCAATGAATGATGCCATAATATATGCGGTTTAAGTTATTTGGGAAACAAAGATACAACATTTAGGGCGGACGGGCAAAATAAACTTGTTTATTTTATGTTTCGCTAACATTTCTCCGCCGCAGACAACAAAAAGCGCCATCAGCAAAAGCCGATAGCGCAAGTATTCATCAGTCTGGGGCTATATCAGTTTGCCATCTCGGAATAGAACTTGATGCGCACCAGTCGCACCTCCTCCTCGGTATAATCGCCACCCAGTTCCGAAAGTGCCTCGTCGAGGTCGTCCGTCTCGGCATCCTCGAAATACTCGTAGATGTCGAGCATGTGATCCTCGTCCATGATTTCGTCCAGGTAGTAGTCGATATCCAGTTTCAGTCCGCTATACACGATACTCTCCATCTCGTCCAGTAGTTCGTCGAAGTCCAGGTCGCAGTTGCGTGCGATATCCTCCAGCGATATCTTCAAATCAATCTTCTGGATAATCATCACCTTCAACTTCGACTTGTTGTCCTTTACCGAAGAGCGCACGCGAAGATTATCGGGACGCTCAATATCATTCTCCTCGCAATAGCGCACGATGAGGTCGCAGAACTCCTTGCCGAAACGCTTTGCCTTGCCCTCGGACACACCCTGTATGTTCTGTAGTTCCTCGGTGGTCACGGGATACATCGTCGCCATATCCTCCAAAGCGGAATCTTGGAATATCAGGTAGGGTGCCTTGTTCAGCCTGTGCCCGATACTGCGACGCAAGTCCTTCAATAGCGACAATAGCGTGTCGTCGAGTGCCGCCGTCTGTACCATCTCATAGTCCGCCTCCGAAAAGTCGTGGTCCTCGATGATGGAGAACGGCACGGGCGACTTGATGAAACGCCATCCCGCATTCGTCAGTTTTATCAGTCCGTAGTTTTCCACTTCTTTCCGCAGATAGTCGGCAAGCATAGCCTGACGGATGACGGCATTCCAGAATCGCGGAGCGTGGTCGCCACCGATGCCAAACGAACTCAGCGTATTGTGCTTGTGCGTCAGCACCTCCTCCGTCGAGCGACCCACCAGTACATCGATGATATGCCCAATCCGGAAGTTCTCCTTCACATCGCGCACCACCTTCAGTACCTTCTGCAGTTCGGCCGTAGCATCCACCTGCTCATGCTCGTGCAGACAGTTGTCACAGTTGTGACAATTCTCCTCCGTATAATTCTCGCCGAAATAATGCAGCAACAACTTGCGGCGGCACACCGAACTCTCGGCATACGCAGCCGTCTCTTGCAGCAGTTGCCGACCGATATCCTGCTCGCTCAGCGGCTTTCCCTCCATGAACTTCTCCAGTTTCTGCAGGTCCTTCCGCGCATAAAAAGTGATACACAGTCCCTCGCCACCGTCGCGTCCGGCACGACCCGTCTCCTGATAATAGCCCTCGAGGCTCTTTGGAATATCGTAATGAATGACGAAACGCACATTCGGCTTGTCGATACCCATACCGAAAGCAATCGTCGCCACGATGACATCGATACGCTCCATGACGAAGTCATCCTGTGTCTCGCTACGCGTTACCGCATCCATACCGGCGTGGTAAGCCCTTGCATTTATCTTGTTAATGCGCAGGAACTCCGCAAGGTCCTCCACCTTCTTTCGGCTCAGACAGTATATGATGCCGCTCTTGCCCTGATGCTGACGGATGAAGCGCACGATATCCTTGTCCACATCATTCGTCTTGGCACGGATGCCATAATACAGGTTCGGGCGGTTGAATGAGCTCTTGAACTCCGTGGCATTCACCATACCCAGGTTCTTGATGATATCCCCGCGCACCTTGTCCGTAGCCGTTGCCGTCAGGGCAATGATGGGTGCCTGACCGATATTCTGTACGATGGGACGAATCTTGCGATACTCCGGACGGAAGTCATGTCCCCATTCCGAGATACAATGTGCTTCGTCCACCGCATAGAACGAGATATTCACGCCACGCAGGAACTCCACATTCTCGTCCTTCGTCAGACTTTCGGGAGCCACATACAGCAACTTCGTCCTGCCTGCAAGGATGTCTGACTTCACAAAATCGATTTCCGCCTTCGTCAGCGACGAATTGATGAAATGCGCGATACCGTCGTCCTCGCTCACCATGCGGATAGCATCCACCTGATTCTTCATCAACGCAATCAGCGGAGAGATGACTATCGCCGTGCCTGGCATCAACAAAGCCGGCAACTGGTAACAAAGCGACTTACCGCCACCCGTAGGCATCAACACGAAAGTATCCTTACCCGCAAGCACATTGCGGATAATTGCCTCCTGGTCGCCCTTGAAGGTGTCGTAACCAAAAAACTTCTTTAGTTTCTCATTAAGGTTTACTGTGTTCACGAGAACGGTTTTTGCCTTACTTCCTTACAAAGTTATAACAAAAGCCCCCTAAATCGCAAACCTTAATGTATTATTATTTGTTATTTTTTGTTAAAAGAAGGTCAAGCACCCTCCGCAGCCTCCTGCAAATACGAGTTTTCCAGTTGGCTCTGTGCATATTCCTTGGTGATGACCAGTTTCTTCTTTTTCCGCTTTGCCGACGGCGCTTCGTATTGCAGTTGCATCATCAAGGTCTCCATTATCGAGCGTAGTCCACGGGCACCCAGTTTGTACTCTACCGCCTTGTCCACGATATAGTCCAACACCTCGGGTGCAAATTCCAGTTCGATGCCGTCCATCGCAAAGAGTTTGATTTGCTGCTTCACGAGCGAGTTCTTCGGCTCGGTAAGGATTCGCTTCAAGGCATCCCTGTCCAGCGGATTCAGGTAGGTCAATACCGGCAGACGGCCGATGATTTCGGGAATCAGTCCGAAGGACTTGAGGTCCTGCGGCAGGATATACTTCATCAGGTTGTTCTTGTCTATCTTGCGTACTTCCTGAACCGACTCGAAGCCCACCACGCGGGCATTCATGCGCTGGGCAATCTTGCGCTCGATACCGTCAAAAGCACCACCGCAGATAAACAATATATTGCGCGTATCCACCTGCGTGTAGTCCTGGTCGGGATGCTTACGGCCGCCCTTGGGTGGCACATTCACGATACTTCCCTCTAACAGTTTCAGCAATCCCTGCTGCACGCCCTCGCCACTGACATCGCGCGTGATGCTGGGGTTATCGCTCTTACGGGCAATCTTGTCAATCTCATCGATAAACACAATACCTCGTTCGGCAGCCTTCACATCGTAGTCTGCCACCTGCAACAGTCGGCTGAGAATACTCTCCACATCCTCCCCGACATAGCCCGCCTCGGTAAACACCGTCGCATCTACTATCGTGAAGGGAACTTTCAGCAATCGGGCAATCGTACGCGCCAACAGGGTCTTTCCCGTACCCGTCGAGCCCACCATGATGATGTTCGATTTCTCTATCTCCACCCCATCATCGTCCTTCTGCTGTCCCAGTCGTTTGTAGTGGTTATACACGCTAACGGCAAGATAGCGCTTGGCGTCGTCCTGACCGATGACATACTGGTCGAGATATTCCTTGATATCCTTCGGCGTAGGCAGTCCGTCCATCGAGAAGTCAGTATCGGCACTTTTCGCAGACTTCTCCCGTATCGTTTCCGTAACAATCTGGTACGCCGCTTTAGCACACTCGTTACAGATAAAACCCGACATGCCCGAAATCAACAAGGCTACTTCCTTGTCGCTACGGCCACAGAACGAACAAACCCTCTTCGCCATCAGCCTACTTCTTTATGAAGATACGGTCAATCATGCCATACTCCTTTGCCTCCTCTGCTGTCATCCAGTAGTCGCGGTCGCTGTCCGCCCAAACCTTGTCGAACGACTGCTTGGAGTGGTTGGCAATGATGGTATAAAGTTCGCGCTTCAGTTTCTGAATCTCACGCGCCGTAATCTCGATATCGCTGGCCTGACCCTGTGCACCGCCCATCGGCTGGTGAATCATCACACGGCTGTGCGTCAGCGCGCTACGCTTTCCTTCCTGACCAGCCACCAGCAGAACGGCAGCCATCGAAGCAGCCATACCCGTACAAATAGTAGCCACATCGCTGGTGACAAACTGCATCGTGTCGTAGATGCCCAAACCAGCATGCACACTACCGCCCGGACTATTGATGTAGATGCTGATGTCCTTGCCGGGATCGGCATTGTCCAGATACAGCAACTGTGCCTGCAGCGTATTGGCGGTATAGTCGTCAATCGGTGTACCGAGGAAGATGATGCGGTCCATCATCAAGCGAGAGAACACATCCATCTGGGTCACATTCAACTGACGCTCCTCCAGAATGTAGGGGTTCAAATACTGGTTCTGCATGCTGATGACATCGTCCACCACCATGCTATTCAGTCCCAGATGCTTGGTTGCAAACTTTTTGAAATCGTTCATTTCTTCTCGAACATTTTGTTGAACTCGTCCAAGCTCACCGTCTTCTCCTCCAGTTTCACGGCCTCCTTGGCGGCGGCAGCAATCTTGTTCTCGATGGCACGCGTTACGAGTCCGTCAGCCTGCTGCTTGTTCTTCAGCATTTCGTTGGCATAGTTCGTCAGCACCTCGTCGGGCACATCCATCATGCCATACTGGGCAAACTGCATCTTCGTCACGGCCTTGGCGGCCTCCTGCACATCCTCCTGCGTCAGTTTCACCTCAAACTGCTCAGTCAGTTGCTCCTTAATCAGTTGCCATGTCAGTTCCTCGAGGCTCTTCTCGTAGTTATCCTCCACAAACTTCTCGTCCTTGTCGGGATTGTTCAGGCGCATGATACGCTTCAGCATGGCATCGGGGAATTCCACCTTGCCTACACGCTTCATCAGGTGAGCACGGAGGTCCTGCATGAACTTAAACTCGCTTTCGTTCACCAACTGAGCAGCCAACATATCCTTGATGGCAGCGCGGAACTCCTTCTCGTTCTTCACCTTGCCCTCGCCAAGCACCTTGTCGAACAGAGCCTGGTCAATGGCTGCAGCCTCGTATCGTGTAATCTCCTCCACCTGGAAACTGAAGTTACCCTTCTTGTCGGCAACCTCCTCCTTCTTCAGGTGCAACAGCGAAGCCAGTTCCGTCTCGCTACCCCCATAAGCCTTCGAGGGGTTGAAAGTCAGCACATCGTTCACCTTTGCGCCGTCGAACTTAGCCTTCTCCGTCTTGTTCTTCATATAGTCGGGCAGCATCACGGCACCTTCCACCTGTACGCCACCCTCTACGGGATTACCCTTTTTGTCCAGTTCCACCAGCAAGCCCTTCACCATATCCTTGGGCTCGTACTGGTCCACCTTCACATACTGACCGCCGCGGCTCGCATACATCTGCACCTGCTTGTCCACCATTTCGTCGTCCACATCGATAGTGTAGAAGTTCACCTTGTCTTTCTTAGTCAGTTTAGCCTTAATCTCGGGAGCCAAAGCTACATCGAACACGAAACTGAAATCGTCCTGTGTCTCGAAGTCGATGCTCTGCTGCTGGTCCTCGTTGGGCAGCGGTTCGCCCAGAATGTTCAGGTTATTCTCACGAATGTAAGCATAAAGTTTCTCGCGAAGGAGTTTGTCCACCTGCTCCGCCTTGATTTCGGCACCGAAACGCTTCTTCAGCAGTCCCATGGGCACCTGTCCGGGGCGGAAGCCCGGCATGTTAGCCTTCTTGCGGAAGTCCTTCAATCCTTTCTCTACATTTTCTGCGTAGTCTGCCTTCTCTACGGCAATCGTAATCCGACCGTTCAGTTCGTCGGTCTTGTCGAATGTTACATTCATTTGCTGTAATCTATTATAGTTTATTCAAATTCGGGCGACAAAGATACGAATAAACGAGCACAATCGCAAATATTAATGTAGCATAATGCGATTGGCAATATAAAATGATGGGCTTGTCTGTCTTTATGTGGGACGCAACATCATCGTCAAGGCCGTGTTCTACTTGGACAATTCCTTCACGGGGAAAGCGAAGTAAGTATCCGGGAAAGGCTCGTCCTTCAGCGTAAAGTGCCACCACTCGGTATCAAAAGGCTTGAAGCCATGGCGAAGCATGGCCTGACGGAGAATCATACGATTCTGGAACTGCTCAGGCGAGATGCTGCGTTTGGGCTCGGCAGGACTCTTCGAGTTGTCGCCAGTATATTCCCCCGTCTCGGGATTACCACAAAAGTCGGGATGACTCTCCGGGCCGAACCAGTCGAAAGTTCCACCCATATCCACCTCCTTTTCCGTTGCCATATCAAACAGAGTCAAGTCGAGGGTACTTCCGCGAGTGTGACCACTCTTCAGACAAATATAATCCTGCGGGAAAAGCACGCTTTTGTCGAGGTCTGGATAAAAATAAGGTTTCATCAGCGTGTCAGCCATATCCTCGGCCCAGCGCACAAAATGGTCAACCCCCTTCTGCGGACGATAAGCATCGTAAATCTTCAGGCGATAACCCAGTCCCATGACATCGTCGCTTACCGCCTTCAGACTATCCGCAGCCTGTCGGGTCAAGAGCGCCGTCGGCTCCTCGTAGCCATCGATGCGCGTTCCCACAAAGTTGTATGTGCCGTAGTAACGGATTTCCAGGATGACATCGGGCACCACATCAGTAATGTTCACGAACTCGCTTGCATCCTCCTCAGGACAAGGCTCCGTGCTTTTCATAGAGCAGGCCGCCACGACGAGACAAAGCGTTAGCAAAGACAATACCTTTTTCATGGTCTATCTATTTTCATGGTCAATGTGTTTGCAAAAGTAGAGAAAAGCGAGCGGAATACAAAATATGGAGAGGAAAAATCGACCGAAGGTCAAAAATACGATACTGTAGATGATACAGGTCTGCCCACCTCAACCGCAGGTGGAAACAAAGGGGACATAGAGTGTTATGAGCAACAGAATGGGATATTAGTTGAGGTGACAATGGCTGTTGGCCGAACACAAACAATGATGGAAGTCTGGCCTATAGAAAGACATCTTATCGATTTCCAGAAACAGCAAAAATCACAATGTATTTTTATCGCTCCTTCTATCTATTCTGATAGTGAACGACAAATACAGTTTATTGCTTACACATCAAAGAGAGAGAATATCATACGCCCCTTTACTATTGAGGATTTAATCTCCTACTTGGAGCGCAGCCATTTATTATTTGACTATTCCTATCGTTCAGAGGCAGATGAAGAAATGGATAGATTGCAAACCACACTTATTGCTGCTGACCCTCCTCAAATATAAGAAAACTGCAAAAGTTTGGTGGTGCGTGCTGCTCTTTCGGCTCGAAAACACTCAAACAAGTTTGGTGTTTTACTCACTTAATCGTACATTTGCCAAGCAGTAACATAAAAAACAAGATATATGGCAACATTAAGAATCTACAGATGTGAGTGTGGGTATGAAGTGCAAACAGAACCCACTGGGCATTATGGACTTTTCGCAGGGGAGTTCTACAACTTCCGCTGTGCTAAGTGCAAGGAAATTGTTTCTATTTCGGCAGACGATCTCGCAGAGCAGAGATATCTACCTACATGCCCTGAGTGCGGGGCGATGAACGAGGAAATCCATAACTGGAATCCCATCGAGGGGCGCTGCCCCAAATGTGGCAAGGAAATGAAAGAGGTTCCTGGAATGGTGATAATGGCAGATTAATCGAGTGTCGTAAACTTACTTCTTCTCCTCCACATACACCTTGTGGCTCAGGCGTCCCTGGGCAACGATGGGGATGGACTTGTCGTCAGACAGTACACGCAACTCTCGGCTGGCCGTCGTACGCGAAAGACCAGAGAGCGACACATAGTCGGCAAGGCGCATGAAGCCATGCTCGCGGATATAGCCAAGCGCTAACTTTATACGCTCCTCGCGCGTCGAGGCAGGACAATGGATGTTGCGCTCACCCTGTTCGTCGCGATGCAGACGACGGGAACATTGCGAATCGATGTTGCGCACCCACTTTCGCTGCGCCTTGAAATGCACATCGCGCACCCGTATTCTTCGGGCATTGGGCTCGCCTCCGCGATGCTGTTCAGGTGTACTGGCGTCGTAATCGTCAAGACCCAGTGCCAACGAGAAACTTCCCATGCCATCCACCGTTACCGTATAACCGTCGGCCAGCACTTCGCCCACCGTCCTTACCAAGGTCGAAACCATACCCAGGATTTCGCCTTCGCCCATGACACGATAGGTCTGTCGCATCCTCCGCACAAGTTCTGCGTTACCCACTGCGCCCTCCGAACGCATCACATAATAGTATTGTTTCTCCCCCGTACCTCTCAGGTCGGGCATTTCGCGCTTAAAATACTTCGGCATAATATTGTTCAGTTTGATTCCTTACGATGCATAATGTCTGGTGCCACGGTGTTTAATGCCTGACACCACTATGCAAAGATAGAAAGAATACATTGCTTAAACAAATTCTAAGTTTGGAATGTGCGTACCAAACCTTGGAATGCAGGTTCCAAACTTTGGGACCTGCGTTCATAACCTTGGGAATCTTTTTGCTATCCTCCCTACAAAAAATACGCAGGCAACTCGCCTGCGTATTTTTTTATTTGTACATCAGATTGCCATTGCCATCGACGGCATTCACGCGGACGGGCACGAAGCCTCGATTCATCATAAGGTTGACTACGGCTGTGACATCCGTCACCGTTACCTCGCCGTCGCCGTCGATATCACCCAGTACGGGGGAGGATAAGTCCGTGGTCTGGAGCCCGTTGAGGAGATGGAAGATGGCGCGGCACGAGCCTATGGACTGAGCCGAGGTGGGACGATAAAGCACATTGCCGTCGCCCAGGACAAGCACATCGGACTGGCCCGCAGAAAGGCTCACGGGCGAGTAACTGCCCACGAAGGATACTTTGCCGTCCTGACTGGTGACGGCAGTGGGCGTGGTGGCGTTGAGCGTGATGTCGGCAAACATGGGGTTGGACACATTCACGCTCTCGGGGGCATAGGCACCCTGTATGGCGAGGTTGGTGATGACCAACTGGTTGGCTCCGCCGTTTTGTGCCACCTCGAAGCGGAAATACTGGTATGTGCCCTGCTGGTTGAAGGCGATGTCGTAGTTCTTGGTTGCGGTTCGTCCGTCGGGTAGCGCATCGGAAGCGTAGGTCAGGGCATCGCGGCTGTCGATGACGGTCCACGGGTCACTTTCTTTCAGTCGTGCCTTCAGCGTCCACACCTTGGGGTCGTAGGTGGTTAGCATGTTGCCCGAAATCATCGAGTAGCCTGTCACCTCGATGGGTTTCTCGGTATGGAACTCGCAGTAGGGTGGGTTGTTGCTGTCGAAGACTGGTCGCCAGCGGTTGGCGGTGGTGCCATCGACAAGTCCTGCATAGCCGAATCCGTTAGCGAAGCCCTCCGTGCCGCCAGTGGCGGTGAAGGTGGGTGCGGAGGTGTCCTTCGTAATGGCGCGTTTTTTCACCAGATAGGGCTTGCCTGCCTCGATACTGGTGACTTCCTTGAAGTTCAGGTATAGCGTGCCGCCGTTGAATCCCGTCTGCGAAGTGGTGTTGTCCAGTTCTACCACGGTGAATCCCTCCAGGGGCGTGCCTGTGAAGTCTGCCACATCGAAGGGCAGGCACAGGGAGTTCCAGTTGTCGTCCGTGCCGAGCGTGCGGTTCTGTAGGGCTACGGCTGTTGTCTCGCCGTCGTGGTTGGAGAGCGTGGTGCTGTTGTCCTCCGTGTCGCTCAGTTTGATGCTGACATCCTCAAATACCGCCCTGACGACGGCATTGTCCGTGCCAACTCTGTATCGTCCGTCCTGGTAGGTTTCGTTGGATAGCGTACCGTTGCCCGACACCAGTTCCCAACGGACGAATTGCCATCCTGGGGCGGGCGTGGCTTTCAATTCGATGATGGAACCATTTATGCTTATAAACTCTTCTTCTCCGGTAGTAAAGTTACATGCCTTGGCAGTACCTTGTCCCTGAGTGATTACACTAATGGAGTACCAGATATACAAGCTCACATCATATACTTCTTCATTTGCCCCATTGGTCACCGTAATAAATACATTATTCATATTTTCGTTCATCGTGGGGCAGGTATCGGAATCGTTGTATGTTACCATGGCAGTGGAGTCGCGCGGAATGGCCGTCACGGTCACCGAAACGGGCGTGCCGTCGTAGTACACATCGATGTCGTAATCAAATACATCTGGGTCA
The DNA here is from genome assembly GCA_017960985.1 of Bacteroidaceae bacterium. GTDB lineage: Bacteria > Bacteroidota > Bacteroidia > Bacteroidales > Bacteroidaceae > Physcousia. Next base: position 3,824 of record JAGCYD010000002.1, on the reverse strand, counting down.
AATGTAACATTTGGTTCATATACCGCCCTTAGCGTGCCCTGGCTGGGGATGATGTCCGACAGATGGGCGTCGGCGTCGTCCGCCCACTGCGCCGTCAGCGTAAAGTTGCCAGAGGTTGGGATATAACCGCCTGGAGAAAAAGTATTAACGCTATCACTCCATCCCGTGAACAACTTGCCCGAGGGGGCGGTAAAGGACGCGGGGAGATAGGGTGCGCGGAAATAGACTGTGCCGTTCTCCTCGAAGAACTGGCCGGCATTAGCCGAAGTGTGGTCCAATGCCACATTGGCCGCATCGGCGCTACTGATGATGATGTCACTACCTGTGCCGTCGCCCGCCTTCAGCGTGACGGTACGCGGGGAAAAAGCCCATGCGCTGGCCGAGCAGCAGAGGGCCACGAGCAACACGACTGCCCGCATGACGGAAGATATTCTTGTATGTTTCATTTTGCGTTCTTTTGTCGTTTCCTGCTGCAAAGATACACAAAAATCTTCTGCGGGCACAGACTTGCAGAGGATTTTTAGGGGAGAGTGGAGAGTGGAGGGGGGGGAGATTTTTATTGTTAATTTATTTGAACCATGATGGGGTGTACTGTTAATCTTTATTAGTTTCGGGCTCAAGGCGTTGCGGTGTTTCGTTTTCTTTTTGTAATTTTGTGGTGTTAGAAAGGAGAAACGAGAAATATAGAAACGAGAAAGGAGTGAGCAGCGAGAACATTTCTCTCGCTTCCCTCGTCGCGCTTCGCGCTGTTTAAAAGTTTAACGAAACGAAGACAAAAATAATGAAACGAATTTTATTTGCAATAACCCTGCTGCTGACGATGACAGTTGGGGCACAGACGCTGAATGTGGAGGTGGGCGATGTGACCTACCTGTTCCCTGCATCGCAGTGTGGCGTGATGACCTATAGCGGTTCGACGGTCACCATTATGGGGCGGGTTTTTACGCTGAGCGAAATCGATGAGATGACGGTGGACGATACGGAGGTGACGGATAACCTGGTGACGGTGGACTACGACGGCTCGACGGCCAAGGTGACGGTGGCTGGCAATGTGGCGCAGTATGTGGAGCCCTACATCGAGGGGGCCCATGTTTATATGACCCAGATGAATACAGGGGCCGTTGACGGGGATGAAATCACCTACCAGTTGAGTGGCGCGACAACGGACGGCTCTTTCTACCTGAGTGGGGTGTATAAATCGACCATCGCGCTGGCTGGCTTGACGATGACAAACCCGAGTGGCTCGGCGATAGAGGTGGCGAACTCGAAGCGCATTCAACTGAGTGCGAAGAAGGGTACGACGAATACGATTACGGACGGCACCGGTGGCTCGCAGAAGGCTTGTATCTACAGCAAGGGTCAGTTGCAACTGCAGGGCAACGGCACGCTGAATGTGGCGGGAAAAACGAAGCATGGCATCAAGAGTGCCTCGTATATCTCCATCAAGAACCTAGTGCTGAACATCACTTCGACGGTGGGCGACGGCATCAACTGCGAAGAGTATCTGCAGATGAAGAGTGGTACGGTGACCCTGAGCGGAGTGGGCGACGACGGCATCCAATGTGACATTGACGAGGACGACACCAATACGGGCGAAACGACGGACCACGAGGACGAGAACTCAGGCAACATCTATCTGGAGGGTGGCTCGCTGACGGCTACGGTCACGGCTGCAGCATCGAAGGGTGTGAAGGCGGCTGGCAATATGGTCATCAGCGACGGGGAAATCGATGTCACCACGACGGGTACGGGTGTCTACGATAGCGACGAACGGGACTCGAAGGGCTGTAGCGGACTGAACTGCGACGGCAACATGACGGTTTCGGGGGGTACGCTAACCCTGAAGAGTACGGGCTCGGGGGGCAAGTGTATCAAGGCGGACGGTTCGCTGGACATCTCGGGCGGTACGATTTCGGCCACAACGACGGGCGGCACTTATAGTTACAGTTCGAGCAAGGCGCAGCCGAAGGCCATCAAGGCGGATGGAAACATGACCGTCAGCGGCGGTAGTGTGTCGGCGACTTCGACCAGTCACGAGGCCATCGAGAGCAAGGGCGTATTCACGCTCACGGACGGCACGGTCTATGCCTTCAGTTCCTCGGACGACGCCATCAACTCGGCCAGCCACATGTATCTGATGGGTGGCACGATAACGGGTGTGTCGAATGGCAACGACGGCATCGATACGAATGGCAACATGACGATTTCGGGCGGCACGGTTCTGGCCTGTGGGTCGAGGGAACCCGAGTGCGGACTGGATGCTGCGGAACAATACAAACTCTACATCACGGGCGGCACGGTTCTGGGTATCGGTGGCGGAAACAATACAGTCACAGCGACTACGGGTTCGCAATGTGTGGTGGGAGCGAGCGTAAGCGGCACGCCCACAGCGGGTAATACGGTTGCCCTGAAGAGTGGCTCCACGACGCTGGCTTCGTTCACCATCCCGACGGGTTATTCTCCCTCGTCCAGCGGAGGAGGCCCTGGTGGAGGCGGTGGCCCCGGTGGCAGCAGTAGCAGTTTCAGTTATCTGATGAGTGTGGCTGGGTTGACTTCCGGCACGAGTTATACGATTACTTCGGGTTCGTCTTCAGGTTCGGCGAAGGCATCAACGACTTATTCGGGAAGATAAAAAAGAATACGCAGGCTAAATCGGCCTGCGTATTCTTTTGTGAAATCGTGTCTGCGTTTTTCTATTTTCTTACCGCACGGACGGATTTACCAGTACAACGATAACTGCCAGAATCTGTGTACGCGTCGTTATCATAAATATCTAGATAACTAGCATACATCCCCCCACTCTCTCTGAGTGTACGCGCCCAATAAGTGCCTTCTTCGCCTAAACCTCGGGCCATAGCGTTTCCGAAATCGTCTGAATATTGGTCTCCCCCTGCGGGTAGGAAGATGCTATTGCCGTTTGTCTTGCTCGTTATCAGCAGGCCATTCACGCCATTCCGGGTTGTCCACGCCATCGTGGTGTAGTTGGGGTTGACAAGTTCTTCTAACTGGGCGATGCTTGGTGTCTGCCACTTTGATCCCCAGTTTGCTGTGGCGGCATCGTCCTCGGGCAACAGTTCCGTCTGGCCGTCCATAAAGCCATTGTAGCCTGAAGAACTATTGTTGCAATACTTCGTCATCTGGTAGAACCCACCCCCAGCAACACCCCACGCATAGGTGGACCAGTAGTAATATGTTTTGGCCACCGTCTCGCCCCAGGCAAAGTAGTCGCCATAGTCCTCGGGGCTGTCTGCACCCACATTCCATGCGGCCCACAGCGTGCCAGTGGGCAAGCCTAAATCGACATACTCGCGGCCATTCTCGTCCACGCCACTTCTGTCTACTGGTTCCGAATCGTCATCATCACAAGAGGTGTACATCACACATGTGGCGCCCATCAGGAACAGGGCTGCCAACAGAGAAAGATAATTCTTCATCGGTTTCATATTAAATCGTTTTGGGGTTGTATTTCATGCTCTATCTGCCCATCAGGAAGTTTACCAGCGTGGTGACATCGGAGATGGTGTGATAGCCGTTCTTGTCCACATCGGCGGCATCGAGGTCGCAGTTGTCCTCGTCCTTGTCGAGAAGGATTTTTACCAACGCGACCACATCGGCGGCATCTATTGCGCCATCCTTGTTGATGTCGCTATAATAGTCAACCGTGGTCTCTCCCTTCTTGATCAGGCGGAAGTTGTCGGCGAAGATGGAAAAATCGCCTGGAGCGGCTCCTGTCTTGGAGGCTGTCACACCGAGATAGACGGTCTGCTGCTGGTCGAGCGTGAAAGTGGCGGTATAGATGACACCCGTCCGGTTTTGTGTGATGG
>JAGCYD010000012.1 GCA_017960985.1 Bacteroidaceae bacterium | reverse complement strand
TCAACTGAGCTACTTCCGCAATTACTTGCGTTGTTCAACAAGTTGTGGGTGGTGATGGATTCGAACCACCGAAGGCGAAAGCCAGCAGATTTACAGTCTGCCCCATTTGGCCACTCTGGTAACCACCCTAAAAATCAATCCCCAATCCTTTATCATCCACTCGTCGAGCCTCTTGTCGGATTCGAACCAACGACCCCGAGATTACAAATCACGTGCTCTGGCCAACTGAGCTAAAGAGGCAATTGCACGCCGACCCAGTTTATCGGCTGCAAAATTAGACAATATTTGTCAAACCACCAAAAGATTTACTCTTTTTTAGCGTTTTTTCTGCTTTTCCTTATATTTCTCCAACTGCCTTGTCAGCGTGTCAGCGCACTGGTCAACAGTCTCTTCAAAAGTATCACCTACCTTTTGGGCAAACAACTCACTTCCAGGCACCATCAGACGGATGGAAGTTTCCTTATTCATGGCCGTTTCAGGCTTGATAACCTTTAGCGAAACCTCTGCCGTTTTGATGCCATCGCAGAAACGCTCAAGTTTAGACACACGCTTCTGGATATAGTCCTGCAACTTTTCTCCAGCCTCAAAGTGAATAGTCTGAATCTTAATTTCCATGGTGTTTTGTTTTTATTTAGCTCGAGGATGAGCTTGGTTGTACATCTTTCTTAATTCTTCAAATGTGGTATGGGTATAGACCTCCGTTGTAGCAAGATTCTCGTGCCCTAGCAATTCCTTTACAGACTGCAGGTTGGCTTCATTATTCAGCATTGTTGTGGCAAAGGTATGGCGAAGCACATGGGGAGAGCGTTTTTTCAGAGTTGTCACGAACGAAAGATAATGCTTCACAGTCAAATATATCTGCTCACCGGAGATTCTCCTTCCCGTTTTCAGGTTTACAAGCAATGCCTGTTCGTCATGCTCTTTTTCAAAGGCTTTCATCAGTTGGGCATACCCTGCCATCACATCGTGCAACTCTTCTCCAAATGGGACTATGCGTTGTTTATTCCGCTTACCCGTAACCTTCAACTGTCGCTGTGCCAGATCCACATCCGTCCAGTTTAATCCGCTCAGTTCCGAACGGCGTATGCCTGTCGAATATAGGATTAGCAATATGAGACGATCCTGTTTCCCCTTTAGGTTATCCTCGAAATAATCCCCATCAAGCAACTTATTCATTTCCGATTCTCGGACAAATACCGGCAAGGGCTTGTCCTGCTTCGGGCCTTGCAAGGTGTGTACGGGGTTTGCCTCAACCAGTCCTCGCTGTAGAAGGAACCTATAGAATGTTTTTATCGCACTCAGTTTCTTACAGATGGTTCGGGGGCTGTTTCCCCGTTCCATCAAATCTACCATCCAATCGCGCACCACATCTTGGTCAATATTAGTCCAGTCAAGCGCTTCATCCCGTCCCTTGATATAGTGCTCGAAGTCTTCGAGACAGATTTGGTAGGTCAGGGATGTAAGTTGCGAGCGATTACACTCGCTTTGGAGGTAGGTCAAGAACGAGCCTATCACATTCTTAGTCCTCTACGCGATTCAATTGCTGAACATAGACGGCGCGCTCCTTAGCCAGACGCTTCAGTACAGAGGGCTTGTCAAACTGCTGACGGGCACGGAGTTCCTTCATTACACCAGTCTTCTCAAACTTTCTCTTGAACTTCTTCAAGGCGCGTTCAATGTTCTCGCCTTCTTTTACAGGTACTACAATCATTGTTTTCTTTTGTTTAATTTATGTTGTTATTTATATTCTCGCTGTAGTGTCCACTATTAGCGGCTGCAAAGTTACGGGATTTTTCGGAAACTGCAAACTTTTTCCCCATAAATCACAGCCTTAACAACTTTAGCCCGTTTGCCACGCCACCCTTCTCCATCTCCATCCTATCGCTATTAATATATTATATGGTACGCGCGCGTGAACATTTTTCTTTTAAACTAAAAGCATAGCTAAAGGGCAACCACCTCATTGAGATGGCTGCCCTTAACTTTTACTATTAAAGATACGCCTTAGAGGTTGGGATTATCCTTTCCCCAGTCTTTTACTGCGGGAATGATGCCCAAATCGATAATTTCGTCACGCATCTTCTGCAAGTGCTCGTAAGAAGCCTGAAGCGCCGCCATTTCCTCTGCTGTTCCCTCTGGAGCAGTAAAGTGAACACCATCTTTGTCAATAACGGTTGGCATAGCCATCATTACATTCTTGAAGCCGCACTTGTCGCAGTTTACATAGCAACCAGCAGGCCAAGTGAAAGGTTCGCCTCCCATTGCGCCCTCAATCATCTTGACTGCTTGATAAGCGGGGCTCTGGAAAGAAGAACGGCCACGCAACTTGATGATATTGCTACCACCCTGTGTCGTCATGTGCTTAATCTCTGCCCAACGCTCTGCAGAGAGAGGAAGGTCGGCAAGGGGTTTCCCGTCGATAAGAGCCTTGCTAGCGAATACTGCCATCTGCTCACCGTGACCGCCATATGTGTAAGCCTTTGTCACTTTATCCTGCTGCACGCCAAACTCCTGCGCCAACTGCTGCTGCAGACGGGTGCTGTCCAATGCTGCCAGAGAAGTCAGTTGATTGGGTTTCAAACCAGAATGAATCAAAGCAGTCAGTGCCGTAACATCCGCGGGATTGAAGATAACGACTACATGCTTTACATCGGGACAATACTTCTTGATGTTCTCACCAAAGTCTGCTGCAATCTGGCAGTTACCTTTCAGCAGGTCCTCACGGGTCATACCCTCCTTACGAGGAGCACCACCGCTGGAGATGATATACTTGGCACCCGTAAAAGCCTCCTTAGCATCTACGGTATAAGAGAGTTTTGCACCAGGGAACGAACAATGACACATCTCATCGTAAACTCCATGAACACCTGGTTCATAGATATCATACAAACAGATGTTGGGGGTCAAGCCCAGCATAAGAACACTTTGTACCATATTGGAGCCAATCATACCACCAGCACCAACTATCACAAGTTTTTCGTCTGTTAAAAATGCCATAATGCTTATGTTTTTAATGGTTATTGTTGAATTAGGGCAAAGATAACGAATATTTATTAATTAATCGCAATGTTTCTTCTTTAATTTTCAAATACTAATTTTATGTCGTACTTTTGTGCTATATTTATCTTTCAACCGATATGGCTGAGCATTTAGATATTATCCAAGGTGGGAAGCAGGAAAAGTATGCTGCCCTACTGCCACAAATTCAGAGTGTCATAGAAGACGAGCCTGACCAGATAGCACGCATGGCCAATATAGCCGCCATGCTGCACGAGACTTTCCGCTTTTGGTGGACAGGGTTCTATCGGGTCTTCGACAAAGAACTGGTACTTGGACCCTTTCAAGGTCCTTTGGCTTGCACACGCATCCGTCGTGGTCGCGGCGTCTGTGGCACGGCGTGGCAAGAAAACCAGACACAGATTGTACCCGATGTCGAACAATTCCCTGGGCACATTGCCTGTTCGTCAGCATCGCGGAGCGAAATTGTTGTTCCCGTACACAATGGCAAGGGAGATGTCGTTGCCGTACTCGATATCGACAGCGCTGAACTGGGAACCTTCGACGAAACGGACAAACTATGGTTAGAACGAATCGTAGCCATATTATAGTTTTCCAAACACCCATCATACCATAGTTTCCATGAACAAGATAGAACTCCTTCGCCAATGGCTTCGCGACCAGAATCTCTCGGCTTTCATATTCCCCAGCACCGATCCACATTGTGGCGAATATGTGCCCGACCACTGGAAAACCCGCGAATGGATTAGTGGTTTCAATGGCTCGGCAGGTACGGCAATCGTCACGCTCGACGATGCTGCCCTGTGGACAGACAGTCGATACTTTCTTGCCGCCGAAGAGCAATTGAAAGGTACCCCTTTCCTACTGATGAAGGATAAACTCAGCGACACCCCCACCATTGCCCAATGGCTCGGTCAGGTTCTTCCAAATGATAGCCGCGTGGGCATCGACGGTTGGGTGAATACTATTGATAGCGTACGACAATTAAGCCAAGAGTTGCGGTTCGAAGGTTTGGAACTCGTTACAGCCTCCGACCCTGCCGCCACACTTTGGACTGACCGTCCACCCATACCCATCAACCCTATCGAGATCCAACCCATCGAGTATGCTGGCGAAGAAGCCAGTCATAAGATAGAGCGTCTGCGCAAAGAATTACGCCGACTACACGCCGACGGCACCATCATCACCCAACTCGATGACATCGCTTGGCTCACCAACCTGCGTGGGACAGATGTACATTGCTGTCCTTTGTTTGTAGCCTATCTCGTCGTTGGATTGCAGGAGACCACACTATTCACAGAACTCAGTAAGGTTAGTCCTAAAGTAAAGGAATACCTCGACAAACAGGGCATTCAACTGGAATCCTACGATAAGGTACATTGTCCCATGGGGCGCATCGTACTCGACCCAGCCACCTGCAATTATTATCTGGCCAATTTAGCCCAACAAGAAAGAATTGAGCACAAGAGCCTTGTGGCACCAATGAAAGCCATCAAGAATGAAGCCGAGATTGCAGGCTACCGCAGGGCTATGCTACGCGATGGTGTGGCATTGGTCAGGTTTCTGCGCTGGCTCAAGCCTGCTGTGGAGGCCGGTGGACAGACAGAAATAAGCATCGACCGCAAACTAACTGCCTTGCGTGCCGAGCAACCGCTCTTCCGCGACATATCGTTCGACACCATTGCAGGCTACGGTGCCCACGGAGCCATCGTGCACTACGAAGCGACGCCCGAAACAGACATTCCTCTGGAGCCACGCGGACTATTGTTACTCGATAGCGGTGCGCAATATCAGGACGGGACGACGGACATCACCCGCACTATAGCCCTCGGTCCGCTCACAGAAGAGGAACGCACAGACTATACATTGGTACTAAAAGGACATATCCGTCTGGCGATGGTAAAGTTCCCGTCGGGCAGTAGTGGTACACAACTCGATGTGCTGGCGCGCTACGCGATGTGGCAACAAGGACTAAACTTCCTGCACGGAACAGGACACGGCGTAGGTTCATACCTGAATGTGCACGAAGGACCTCACCAAATACGCATGAACTACATGCCCGCACCACTCGTAGCAGGCATGACACTCACTAACGAGCCTGGCATCTACAAAACTGGCAAGCACGGCTGCCGTACGGAGAACACGCAACTCATTACACACTACTGCGATGGTGAGTTCGGCGAGTTCCTGCAGTTCAAGCCCCTCACCCTTTGTCCCATCGACACAACACCCATACGGCGAGAGATGATGACACCCGACGAGATTGAGTGGTTGAACCAATACCACCAACATGTGTATGACGAACTCGCACCACTACTCGATCCCGAGGATAAAGAATGGCTGAGAGAGGCATGCACTCCAATCTAAATAAGAACTAAAAATTAAGGATTAATTATATTATGGCCATAATAAAGAAATTAGAAGGCATGCCTGCCCCCCGATTCGGACGGCACTGCTATTTCAGCGAAGGCGCCGTCATTGTGGGTGATGTAGAAATGGGAGATGATTGCACCGTATGGTTTAACGCTGTGGTGCGTGGCGATGTGCATTACATCAAAATCGGCAATCGCACGAATATTCAGGACAACTCATGCCTGCATACACTCAATGGGAAGGCTCCATGTATTCTGGGCGACGATGTGACTATCGGTCACTCGGTGACGCTGCACGGATGTGAAATCAAGGACGGTGCTCTCGTGGGCATGGGGGCTACGGTGCTCGACCATGCCGTTGTAGGTCGTGGAGCCATTGTGGCTGCTGGTGCTTTGGTATTATCGAACACCCAGATTGGCGATGGCGAATTATGGGGCGGTGTGCCCGCCAAATTCATTAAAAAGGTTGACCCAGAGCAGGCACAGTCACTCAATAAAACTTATGCCCGACATTATATCGAGTACAGCGACTGGTATCGCAAAGCCGATGCTGACCCACGCAACACGCAGACGGTGACCACCAGCGAGGAGTACGAGGCTCGGTAGATTACTGTCCCACGCTTTCTTTCAACTGCTGAACGGCCTTTGTTATTAAGTCGGGCGTACCACTACCGTCGTTCACATATTGTACCACCATGTCGGCATACTGGATGGCCTCGCGCAACTCCGATGATTTGTTTTCTCGGTTCTTTGCCTGTGTAAGCAAGGATAGCAATTCTGACAAATCCTCTGGCTCAGCCAGATTACTGGGGCGCATAGTACTGAGAGCCGTCTTTAGTGCTGCCGCATCCTTCTGCTCCATAGCCTCCACCATACGCCGGAATCCGTGCGGAGCCCATGCCGAAGCATCTGCCTTACGCTCTCGAGCCATTTGTATCAACTGGTTGAGTTCAGATTGTGAGTTCTGATTCTTCTGTTTCTTGAGTTCTTTGCCTACAGCCAGTCGCAGATAATGGGTGGAGTGACCTGTCTGCCAATAGTCAGGCTGGAAGGAAAACCCTCCTAATTGACAATGGACCATAGATGATGAAGAATCCCTCCCCACTATTATCTCGCGCAGGTCAGCACTAAGTCGGAATTCAGCTTCTTTCCAGTTGTGGATATCGGGCGATGCCATCACCAACGGCCCCAACATCAGTGCACCAACCCATTGAGGCGTAAAATGCGTCTGTGTTTCGTTCTTACCCGTAGCGGCAATGTCCATTTTGTCGGGGCCAAAACAAATATGCTTCGTAAAAGGCATCACCACCTCAACCATATCCCCCGCAAACCAACGACGGAAAGGAATCTCAATATATGTAGAAGCGAGGCGTGAGGTGCGAGAAGCGAGGGACTTCCCATTAAGTTTCACGATGAAACCCTCGGTTGCCCAATAAGGCACGCGCAGTTTCATGGCAAATTCGCCCCCCTGTACGATGGTGATGCGCGATGATTCAGCGGGCCACTCGCACTCCTGACGGAACACGACTCCTTTCTCTGCCCACCGCGCCTCGGCAGGCAGGTAAAGTGCAACCCACAGCGTAGAATCCGAAACAAAGTAGGCTGCCTCCTGATACTTCACATGGTTCTCCGCCCCCGTTCCGCCACAACAAGTAGATTGCGGTGTCTCGTTTCCAAAAGGCTTTGCAGCATTCATGCCCACAGCATACTGGTAGGTGACACCATAGTGCGTGGGGTGTACAGAACCCACTATCTGATTATACAACACACGCTCGTAGTAGTCCATCAGTCGGGCATCATCAGGCGTATAGCAGTTCAGTTCCTTGGTCAGTTTCGCCAGATTGTAGGCACAACAAGTTTCGTTGATATCTGGATTCGGATAAATGTCCCGGTTGTAATCGGACATGACATTCGTATTCATGCTCAGTATCTGCGAGTAGGGCTGACGGAACATCTCGCCGTTACCCACACCACCCATAGCATAGACATACCGTCCCTGCACGAGATTCCAGAAGTTATGAGCGAGTCGGTAGTAGTAAGAATTCCCGTTTCCCCGATAGGAACGCAATGCTCCCGTTATCATCGGGATATGCTGGTTGGCGTGCCGTGTACGGATATCATCGATGTTACGGCTCACGGGGTCAAAGAATGCTGGTGCATCGAAATACGAGGCAGCCTCCAACAGACGAGCATGTTCGGCACTATCGTCCACGATCTCCGACAGTCGGGCCAACGACTCCGCCATACCGCCCACCTCGCCAGCAATGTACATATTCCACATCTCGTAGCGATTACCCGGACGGGCACGCCGTTCCTCCTTTGTTCCGTCATTCTTCACATAGGTGCGATAGTGCAGACGGTTCCACACCCACAGCCCCATGTCCTTGGCAATAAGTAGCGCCTTGGCGGCCACTTCTGGCTCGTCTATATTATTGGCAATATCTATCAGTCCCGCCAATTGTTTGTGGATACTGTAATAAGGTGCCCACACCCACGACTCATTGTTATAGGCACGATACATTTCTATCAACACCGCGTGCTGGGCAGGAATGGCATTAAGATACCCGTATCCATAGTGTGTCCAATCCTTCTTGTATTCATCAAAGGCTGCCCATGTTCCCTGCATTTCACGCAATTCCGCTTCGGGAGCCAAGTCACGCGCTTCCCAATAGCGCCCCAGCGAATCATTCCAGACAAAGGTACGCTCCTGACACTGTCGCAATTCATCCACCATCCGGCGGATGCGCTGCCGCAACTGAGCCTTTACCTCCTCATCCTGCGACGACGCAAAAGCAAAGGCCAGTGCTGACATATAATGTCCCGAACCGTGTCCCTTCAGTTTCGTTGTCGGCGAATCCCACCCGTCCGCCTCTGGATAGCCCTCGGTGGGCAGACCATAAGTATCGCGGTAATTATAAAGTTGCTGTGCCACATCCCACGATAGTATCTCACGGATATCAAGGTCGCGATTATTCGTCAAACGGTTATCCCCCATCAAACGAACATCATAAAGAGGAAGCGGATGCGCCACAGGTTGCGGTGCTGGCAAAGAAGTATCGGATGCTACCACTGAAACATGAACCATAATCGGATAGCCCTGCTCCGTACTGTTGTCGCCGATGATATAGCCCTGAATGGTATAGGTTGAGCCTACGGGATATCGCAGGGAATCAGCCTGTTCCTGTTCTACGGACAAAAGTGCATTGTCCCAACGGGTCTGTCGCCACTCCTGATAACCGTCGCTATAAGTCACCCACACCTGCCAAGGCAAACTGGGCACGGTGCCCACAAGTGTCTTCACCGCTACTGGCTCCACACTACGGATGATGCGGGAACGCGCTGTTGTCGTCAGTGTGACAAGAAACAGGAAAACACATGTCCAAACTGGACGAGCGAAGGATCTCATACCTTCTTCGTTAAGCCCAAGATATTGAAGATTACATCTGTGGCGCCAGCATTGCTGACAATATAGCCCTTGCCAATCTCGCCACGCGTCTGGCGCAACTGTTCGTCGGACGATATTCTATCTACTACAGCATTGAACAGGTGCGGTCCCGTCACTTCAAAGCAACCGCCCAGACGAAGCAGATCTTGTGCCTCGCGGAAGCCCTTATTGTTTGGGCCTATCAGTACGGGGATGCCATACACGGCTGCCTCCAACACATTGTGGATACCTACGCCAAAGCCACCACCCACATAAGCCACCTGCCCATAGCGGTAGATGCTGGACAGCAAGCCGAAGCAATCGATGATGAGGCAATCTGCTTCTGCCACATTATCCTCCGTGGCCTGACTGTACCGCAATACTGGGCGACGCAACTTTCGCTCTATCATATTCAGGTGACGCTCGTCGATATTATGGGGCGCCAAAATCAGTTTCATATTCGGATGGGCATCGAAATACGGAATAATCATATCCTCATCGGGAGGCCAACTACTACCCGCCACAAAGACAAAGGGAGCATCCTTGCAGAATTTCTCGACCAGAGGCAAGGGCTTTGCCTGATTGGCTACATCAATAACGCGGTCGAAACGCGTATCTCCCACTATCGTGACATTATCCCGATAACCTTTCTTTGCCAACAGACGACGGCTTATCTCGTCCTGGACAAAGAAATGTGTCACATACTTCAACACGCGGGCATAGGTCTTTCCGTACCAACGGAAGAATACTTTGTTCGGACGGAAGATGCTGCTTACGCTATAGAAAGGAATGTTATAGTGATGGCAGGCACGGATATAGTTCGACCAGAACTCGTACTTGATGAATAGCGCCATCTCGGGACGAATCGTATGGAAGAAGCGTATCACATTGCGTATCGTGTCGAAAGGCAGATAACAGACGATGTCCGCACCCTCATAGTTCTTGCGCACCTCATAGCCCGAAGGAGAGAAGAAGGTGAGCAGAATCTTGTATTCGGGATGTTCGCGACGAAGGCGCTCCATCAAGGGGCGTCCCTGTTCGAACTCACCCAACGAGGCAGCATGGAACCAGATGTAGCGGGCGTTCTTGTCCACCTTCTGTTTCAGTTCCTTGAACACATGCAACTGTCCCCGACGCAGGGCTTTTGCCTTTTTGTTGAAGGGCGCAGCAAGTGTAACGCCCAACATATACAGGTATATGGCTATCGTGTAGAGTATCATCCTAAGGTGTCTATTGCATATTGCATACGGCGCAGCGTCTCCTCCTTACCCAGGAAAGCGGCCAGTTCATACATATCAGGTCCTTGCCCTGCCCCGACAAGGCAGATGCGCCACGCATTCCAGGGACGGACAGCATTCTCTTCTGTCCATGCATCGACAACGGCCTTTTGTCCTTCGACGCTGAAGTCGCTTATACCGCGCAACACCTCCATCAATCGGCTCATCTCGTCGGCGGTTGCCTCGCCCCAGTTTTTGCGGATGAACTTATCTTCGCGGTCGAATGTCGTCGGAGCCACGAAGAAGAACTTGGTCAGAGGCCACAAGTCGCTAACGAAACTTACATTACGCTTCTTCTTATTGCCCTCGCCGTCAGTGTATTCCACCACTTTCAGTTTCATCATGCGCACCACTTCGGCCTCTTTCTCCACCGTAGATGCTATGCCCTGCTCCCGAAGCAACTTATCGAACTGGGGCACCCAAGCCTCATCGGGTTGCTGCAAGAGGTACTGATGATTGAACCAAGCAGCCTTCACATAGTCGAACTTCGCACCATTCTTCGAACACTTCGACAGATCGAACAGGCGAATCATCTCGTCCATCGTCATCATCTCCTGGTCGTTGGCCGTCGGCCTTCCTGCGTCACGACTCGGCAATGTCTGACCAAGGTCGCCATTGCTCTCGCTGCTCCTCCAGTTACCCGGATTCCAGCCCAACAGAGCCAGGAAGTTCACTACGGCCTGCGGCAGATAACCGCGCTCGCGATAGCCGCTACTTACCTCGCCCGTCTTCGGGTCATGCCACTCGAGCGGAAAAACCGGGAATCCCAACTTGTCACCGTCGCGCTTGCTTAGTTTTCCGTTTCCTACGGGCTTCAGCAACAGGGGCAGATGGGCAAAGCGTGGCATCGTATCCTGCCAGCCGAATGCACGATACAGCAGGACATGCAGCGGGGCACTGGGCAGCCACTCCTCACCACGAATGACATGAGAGACCTCCATCAAATGGTCGTCCACAATGTTCGCCAGATGATAGGTCGGCAGTTGGTCGGCACTCTTGAACAGCACCTTGTCGTCCAGAATGTCGGAGTTAATCACCACCTCGCCACGAATCATATCGTCAATATGGATATCCTCCCCGGGGTCCACCCGGAAGCGGACCACATACTGATGTCCCTCGGCCACAAGGCGTTCCACCTCTTCCTTGGACATCGTCAGCGAGTTGCGCATCATGCCGCGTGTACGCGCATCATATTGGAAGTTCTCTATTTCCTTGCGCTTCGCGTCCAGTTCCTCGGGCGTATCAAAGGCGATATATGCCTTGCCGTTGTCCAGCAGTTGCTGTACATATTTCTTGTAGATGTCCCTGCGCTCGCTCTGGCGATAAGGGCCATAGTTCCCACCGAAACTAACGCCTTCATCGAACTTGATTCCCAGCCAGTCAAACGCCTCGATGATATATTCCTCGGCACCTGGCACAAAGCGCGTAGAGTCGGTATCTTCAATTCGGAATATCAGTTCTCCGCCATGCTGACGGGCAAACAAATAGTTATAGAGTGCGGTTCTCACACCGCCGATATGCAGAGGTCCTGTCGGGCTTGGTGCAAACCTCACCCTTACTTTTCTTTCGCTCATCCTAAAATTGTTTTGTTTGCAAATTTAACAAATATATTCCACATAGGCAAACATTATATTACGAAGTCCATCGCTATACTATTCCGAGGCGCGGAAGAATAGATTTGAGGAATTGATAGACTATTGCGACTGGGAATGGAAACAATTAAAGGATGACGAGGACAATGATATAAAGGATATATATGGTAACAAGATTTTTGGCTATGTAGTTACGGGAGCCAATGGGAACTTCATATTCTTACCTGCTGCAGGCTATAGTTATGACACATCCAGATGGGAACTTGGCACATTAGGAGAATACTGGACTTCAACATTATATGCAGAAAGGCCTAACGGGTCATATTTCTTGCAATTTAATCGTAATGATATTAAATTTGAAGACCACAATAGATGTAATGGACGAAGCATAAGAGCCGTACATCTCTAACGCTAACAGCCCCTGCTCCTTAACGGAGTAGGGGGGTGTTTTGTGTCAAGGACAATAAGGCATACACCGAATCTAGGGCGAGGATAAGGGCGAAGGAAGTGGAGCATAAACTTTAACGATACGGTGCCATCATTGTTTATAAGTTTGGAATGTGCGTACCAAAGTTTGGAACGAAGATACCAAACCTTGGTATGCGCGTTCATAACCTTGGGAATCTTTATACTATGGGGGTACTACTCTGGCTTCGTTGTATTCAGCAGCAATAGGTAATGCTTGCGTAGATTTGGGGCAAAAATTTGTCGGAGCAAGAATTTATTCATACATTTGTGGTGCTGTATTCTGAACTAAGGGAATAAAAATAAAAGGAATATAGACTATGAGCAGATTCAACCATCACAATAAGTTTACCACTAAGGGATATTTCTATCGTATCGTGGGAACGCTGGCTACCATTGCATTATTGACCTTCTTTGTGCCAAGGGGTAGCCAAATCAAACTGGATTTCAAGAAAGGCAAGCCCTGGAACTACGGCACCATCATCGCCAAGGGGAACTTCCCGATACTGAAGTCTGAAGAAATCTTGTTGCAGGAACGCGACAGCATGATGCGACAGTACAAGCCCATCTTCGACATCGACGAAAAGATTTCAGACGAACAAGTGCAGAACTTCAGGAAAAGTTTCGACTCGGAATTAATTTCGTCCGTACCTGCCAACTACCGCAACCACATCGTAACAAAACTGCAGGAAATCTACAAGCGCGGTATCATGCAGGCCTCGGAATACGAGGAACTGACGAAGCAGCACATTGCTGGCATCATGGTGTCTGTGCAGAACATGGGTACCACGCACGCCTTGGAGGATGTATTCACGCCCAAGTCGGCCTACGAATACTTGATGCAGGAGAAAGATTCCTTACGCTACCAGCGCAGCATACTGCAACAATGCAACCTGAGCCGCTTTGTGAAGCCGAACCTTACCTACAACGAGGAGCGCTCGCAGTCGCAACTGGCTAACATCGAAAAGTCACTCGTGAGATACTCGGGACAGGTACTGGCGGGACAGAAGATTATTGACCACGGCGAAATCGTTGACGACCAAGCCTACAACATCCTGCGCTCGATGCAGGCACACCAAGAAGGCCGTCAGCGCTCGGCCACCGAAAGGTTCAGCCAACTGGCAGGGCAGACCATATACATCGCCATTCTCATCATCTGCCTACTGGTGTTTTTCAACCAGTTCCGCATAGACTACCTGCAGCGGGCACGCACGGTGATGCTTATTGTACTGCTGACACTGCTATTCCCACTCATCACCTATGGACTGGTCGGGTATAGCAACTTCAGCGTGTACATTATCCCATACTGCATACTGCCGATCTTCATCCGTGTGTTCCTCGATTCTCGAACGGCATTCATTACTCATCTGACGAGTATTCTGCTCAGCGCCCTGGCATTGGCATCACCTTTCGAGTTCATCATCGTACAGATTGTGGCTGGCCTTGTTGCCATCTATAGCCTGAAGCAGCTCTCGCAGCGTTCGGAACTTTTCATGGCGATAATTCAGGTGACGGGAATCTCACTGCTCTGCCACCTCTGTTTCGAACTTATCCGCATGAGTATATTCACCTCCGAACAG
The DNA here is from genome assembly GCA_017960985.1 of Bacteroidaceae bacterium. Taxonomy (GTDB): domain Bacteria; phylum Bacteroidota; class Bacteroidia; order Bacteroidales; family Bacteroidaceae; genus Physcousia. The sequence continues at coordinate 17,613 of JAGCYD010000012.1, read as the reverse complement.
TACGATTACGCCACTTATATCTATATCGTCATTAACGGATTCCTGCTGCTCATGTCGTACTTGTTGCTGATTCCTTGTGAGCGCCTGTTCAAGTTCACATCGACGGTAACCCTCGTGGAACTGTCGAACACAAACAACGAGATACTGCGCCGACTGAGCGAAGAGGCTCCGGGCACCTTCCAACATTCAATGCAGGTGGCTAACCTGGCTGCCGAAGTTGCCAATATCCTCGGAGCAAAGAGTCAATTGGTAAGGACGGGGGCGTTGTATCACGATATCGGAAAACTTGAAAACCCCATATTCTTCACGGAGAACCAGAGTGGTAAGAACCCACACGACGACTTGTCGTATGTGAATAGCGCACAAATCATCATCAAGCATGTCAAGGACGGTCTTGCACTGGCTGAGAAATACCATCTGCCCGATATCATACGCGACTTCATAGCCACGCATCACGGTACGAGCAAGGCCAAGTATTTCTTCATCAAGTACCAGAATGAGTATCCCCTGTTGCAGGTCGATGACAAGTTCTTTACCTACCCCGGCCCCAACCCATCGACTATGGAACAGGCCATACTGATGATGGCGGATTCTGTAGAGGCCGCCAGCCGAAGTCTGCCGGAATATACCGAGGAGAGTGTCAGCACATTGGTGAACCGCATCATCGACGGACAGGTTCAAGACGGGCTGTTCAACCGCTGCCCCATCACATTTGAGGATATTGCCGTGGCCAAAGAGGTATTGATACGCAAACTTATTACCATCTACCATACGCGTATCAGTTACCCTGAACTGGAAAAGAATAACGGAGAATAAAAAGAAACGGCTCGAATCTTTTCGAGCCGTTTTCTTATTCTTCCTTACGGTTGGCGCGCTTCCGCTCCAGATGATCGAGGATAATCTTGCGCAGGCGCATCGATTTAGGTGTCACCTCCACATATTCGTCTTCCTTTATATACTCCAAGGCTTCCTCCAACGAGAATACAATGGGAGGAATGATGCGCACTTTCTCATCGGAACCCGAGGCACGCATATTGGTCAGTTGCTTGGCCTTGCAGACATTGACGACAAGGTCGTTTTCGTGAACATGCTCGCCCACAACCTGACCAGCATAGACCTGGTCCTGTGGGTCGATAAAGAATGAACCACGGTCCTGCAAGTTGTTGATGGCATAGGCAAAGGCCGTGCCACTCTCCAACGCAATCATTGAACCGTTGGTACGGCGTTGTATGTCTCCCTTGTAGGGCTCGTATTGCTTGAAACGATGAGCCATAATGGCCTCGCCCTGACTGGCGGTAAGTACATTGGTACGCAAACCGATGATGCCACGCGAAGGGATGTTGAACTCGATGTTCACACGCGTTCCCTGACTCTCCATGCTGGTCATCTCTCCCTTGCGGCGTGTAACCATATCTATCATCTTGCTGGAAAACTCCTCGGGTACATTTATAGTAAGTTCCTCTATGGGCTCGCAACGCTGACCATCAATCTCCTTATAGATAACCTGAGGCTGACCTACCTGCAACTCATAACCCTCGCGACGCATGGTCTCGATGAGCACTGAGAGGTGCAACACACCACGCCCAGAAACTATCCAACGGTCGTTATACCCATCGGGTTGCTCCACACGCAAAGCAAGATTCTTTTCCAGTTCCCGCTGTAAACGGTCGCCTATATGGCGGCTGGTGCAGAACTTACCTTCCTTGCCAAAGAATGGTGAATCGTTGATGGTGAACAGCATGGACATAGTAGGTTCATCGATACTGATAGGGGGCAGAGGCTCCGGATTCTCGAAATCACAAATCGTGTCGCCAATCTCGAAATGCTCCAACCCGATGATGGCACAGATGTCGCCACTGGAAACCTCGGCAATGCGAGCCTGTCCCATACCCGTGAATGTATGGAGTTCCTTTATCTTGGTCTTCTCCAACGAGCCATCACGGTGGGCAATGGTAATGTTCATGCCCTCGCGGATGGTACCACGATGGACACGCCCGACGGCAATACGGCCCGTATAGATGGAATAGTCCAGTGAGGTAATAAGCATTTGAGGGGTGCCTTCCAACTGCTCTGGGGCAGGGATATGCTCCAGTATCTGGTCCAACAAATACTTGATGTCCTGTGTAGGGGTGGTATAGTCAGGGCCCATCCAGCCGTTCTTAGCAGAACCGTAGATGACAGGGAAATCGAGTTGTTCCTCGGTGGCATTCAGTTCGAACATCAAATCGAACACCATCTCATAGACTTCCTCGGGACGACAATTCAACTTATCGACCTTGTTCACCACGACAATGGGCTTCAGGCCTATCTCCAGTGCCTTGCGAAGGACAAAGCGTGTCTGGGGCATTGGCCCCTCAAAAGCATCGACCAACAAAAGACAGCCGTCGGCCATATTGAGCACGCGCTCCACCTCACCACCAAAATCGGAGTGACCCGGAGTGTCGATGATGTTTATCTTAGTACCTTTATAATTAATGGACACATTCTTGGAGAGGATGGTGATACCACGCTCGCGCTCCAATTCATTGTTGTCCAGCATCAGCTCACCCGTCTGCTGATTCTCGCGAAACAGGTTCCCCTCCAATAGCATCTTATCAACCAAGGTCGTCTTACCATGGTCGACATGAGCTATGATAGCAATATTGCGAATGTCTTGCATCTTTCTCTACATTAGAGCTTAACCATCGTACCGAAAGTGATGTCTGCCCTGATTCTACCCATGTGAGGCTTTACAGCATATCCTGGGATATAGCCCTTCTTGATAAAGATATTACCCATAGGCTCGGTCGTAATGGCGAAGCGCTTGTTGATATTATAAGAAATCAAGAAGCCCAGAGATGCACCAAAGGCTGTCTTCTTCTTAACTTCTGCGGGAAGAGAGCGTCTCACCATTGTAGAAAGGATACCACCGGCTTCAACATAAGCATCCACCTTGTGCTTGGCAACATCTTGATACAAGTTGGCTAAGTTAAGCATATATACTACACGCTCGTCCATGAAGGTGACGCGTCTCATCTTTCCGAGTTCGTCCATCTTCGCCTTATACCAAGAAGGTTGCAGGGTAAGTTTCACACCATGAAGCGGCGACAAGATGAAACCGATGTTGATTCCCATCAAGGTACCTATACGACTACCCTGGTCTTCAATCTTATAACCAGCAATGGCCTTGTAACCACCAAGATTAACGCCCATGATGATATACTGGTCGAAGTTCAGACGACGATCGAACTCGCGCTGTTCAAGCGTACCACGCATAATGCGCACACCTGCGCTCAAACTTACGACCTTGTCTGCCTGCTTTCCTGCATATACAGCCGCATTGCTATGTTTATAGAAGCTGTTCATATATTCATAGCGTGGTTCGAGATAGATGGCCGTACTTGGTGAGAACTTATACAAAGCCTGAAGGGCACCAGTCAGACCGAACATTCTATAGCGTGCCTTACCCGTACCAATAGCAAACTTCTTGCTGGTAACACCGACCTCGACACCGGCCGAGAAGTTCAGGTCGAACTTCTTATAGTCATATCGGTTGCGCCAGCTCGAACTTAGGTTCAACGGGCTAAACAGACCTTCGATACGGGCCTTTGCCAAGGTCGCATTAGCAAAACCAGCTTGCTGTCCGATTTGCATCTTCTGCTGGCTCTCATAGTGCTTCGAGTAACCATAGTTCTCGGCAACAACAGAAGCACGCACACCAAATATCGGGTCAATCCAAACACCCAAGCGGCCATCGATAGACAAACCTGATCCGTGTAAGCCCATACCATTTCCCAAAGGCTGAACCCAACCATAGGAGCCCTCAAAGAACGGATTGTGACTAAGAATAACTTTCTTGTCCTTGCCATAGGGCAAGTCTATATTCTCAAGATTTACGACTACGCCACCATTGGCTCCCATGAAGAAGTTCACGAGAGAGGTGTTGGACTTAGCATGTACGGCACCGACATAAGGCTCGACATATAGATTCACATTTCGAGTTAGACGAACAGCGATATCCATACCCGCATTACCCATCAAACAAGGCTGCATGTCTTTGATGACGGATTTCTGTGCGCTGACATCACGAACACCGAGTCCGACAAAACCGATGAAGTTTATCGGGCGACGAGTACTGTACCCACATATCAGGTTGGTTGCATTGAACATATAATCGATGCCGCCAGACAGATACTGACAATACTGTGATTTGACATTCGTTCCATTCCATGCTACCTTCATTCTCAAAGCATGAATAGGCGAGAAACGATATCCTGCAAAGAAGGTTATTGGCATCGCATTGTGGTCGGGTACGAACTGTGTCCTCAACCAACCACCGCTGACACCAAAGAACAAACGCTGGCGAGGCTTCTTAATCCAGTCGGGCGAAGGTGTGCCCCAGTACGGGCTGTAGGCATATACTTCCTCCATATTAAGTGCCAGGCCTCCATTCACACCAAAATATTTCGTAAGGAAATCTTGATGCCTTCCCTTTGACACAGACATATAAGGTTCTGCGAATACACTCAAGCCTTTCTTGATACGCAATGCCAAGTCAAGACCCAAGGTTCCCATAGGAGCCAACTTACCATCACGGTCGGAATAATTGTCGAGGTATTTCGCACCAACACCGACATAACCGATTACATTCAGCAGTCGCTTATGCTTGTAGTTGGCAAATAGATTCGTAAAGTTCAACATATAATCCACTTCGCCTTGGATATGACGGTCACGGTCCATATTCTCGAAGGTTCTGATGTATGTTCCTTTAAGACGAACGGCCTGGTTGGGGGTGAAGCGATAACCAACGAACAGACTCATTGGCGTTGTAAAGCGGTCTGAAAGCACATTGGTATGTACCCACATCGGGCCACCACCAGCACCGACAAACAAATGACGCCAGAAGGAAGTCTGCCAAGAAGAAGGATAAAGACCATAAACACGCCTGCCATAGAAGTTAGCATCTTCAAGGTTGACAGAAATACCACCATTCACACCTACATCAAATACATAATAGCGTTGATCTTTCTGATGTACCAAAGCGGCATAAGGTTCTACAAAGAAGTTAAGGCCCTTATACATTCTAAGATTTACATCCAAACCAGAAGTGAACATCTTTGCCAACTTACCTGTAGAATTTTCTGCCACCACATGTCTAACTCCAGCACCAACATAACCACTGATGTTCAGGATGCGCTTAGGCTTATAACCATAGAACAGGTTGGAGAAGTTAACCATATAATCCACTTCTGCTGCCATATGTTTATGCGGAGCAATGTCTTCCCATGTCTTGATATAGCCTATCTGCATACGCAAAGACTGGACAGGAGTGAAACGATAACCAACGAACGCATTGAGCGGGAATGTCTTGTGATCTTCCTTCGGCTGTGTGTGTACCAACCTATAGCCACCACTCATTCCGAAGAAGAAATGAGACATAACACTCTGTTTCCATTGGGAAGCTACTTCACGCTCGTGTTGTGTCAATGCGAAATGAGGCATATAGGTATAGGTCTCTATCAAATCAACCTGAATACCACCGCGGACACCTCCGAAAAGTGTGCTCTTTCCTGTTGACCCCGGGAATGCATAAGCCGCATAGGGCTCTGCGAACAAACTGATTTGATGCGTTAGATAGTAGTTCAAGTCAAAACCAGCAGATACCATGGGTACAGCCTTATTGTGACCCAGTTTGTCTATGTAACGGGAGCCCATTCCAAAGAATCCAGATACACGGAAACGGCGATTCGGGTAGTAGCCACGCCACATATTCGTGAAGTTGATGACATAATCAATCTCACCCATGACATGGTGCTTGCGTTCCAATGGTTCCGGGTTCTTGAAATAGGTTGCCATGAAACGCAAAGAATGAATCGGGCTAAAGCGATAACCAATGAATACATGAGAATCAACCCACTGCTTCTTCAAACCAGGCAAGGGTTCCGCATTCGTCCACATCTTACCTGCGCTAGTTCCGAAATAAACACGCTCCCACCAAGGACGGGGCTGGAACAGATTCGTTTTATGTTTCTGTACACGAATATAAAGGTCGTTGAACGCTGCTGAATTGACTGCGACACCAGCACGAACTCCACCCAAGAAGTCATATCTGTGAGGAGTCTTTCGCTTGTCGTAGTTGTCCATTGTAGCACCAAAATACGGTTCTATATAGAAAGACATCCTCTTCCAGAAGCGATAATCAAACAAAAGGCCAAACTCGCCACGCGCTCCGTTACTAATCCCTTCTTCATTCTTGGACCGGGTGGCGACTGCCGTCAATGTAGAATAAACATTTAATCGTTTTTTAGGATTGTAACCCTTAAAATAGTTCGTCAGGTTAAGCATATAGCCAACCCCCAATTCATTGACATCCACAGGTCCTGACAAACGGGGATTGTGAGAAAACTTATTAAAGCTATACAACAAGCGGATACCGTGCAAGCGGTTAAAGTTGTAGGCAGCCGTGAATCCAACAGGGACAGCCCAATCCACAGGAGAGACCTTGACACCATTGTTTACATGGCTTCCATGCAAAGTAAGACCAGAGAACATTCCGACCTGAACATGATGGAACCACTTAATACTATCAGAATAATAGTCGGCGCCCTTCTCCAAATAACGACCTTGCAATCTATAGGTGAAAGGGTCTACTGTATTATTATGATTTGTATCCGAGTCCGTTGCCTTTGCCTGTAAAGAATCTGCAACAACACTGCTTTCTCCTTCAGGCAAGGCTTCGGCCCACACATCTGTGGCGAATACCCCTAAAAGGAGATAGAGTACAAATGCATATCTTGTTTTTATTGTGAACATATATTGTGTATATTTTCTTTCGCTATAAACCTTCAACTAAAACCCTTATTTTTCTTTTTTCTCCGTAGGTATGACATAACTGAATGACAATCCTACCTTATATGGCAGAATAACCCAACCTGTTTCCGAGAAGCGTTCTGTATTCCATTGCGTTTGCGTCCAGTGGGAATCATAACGGGTCTGCTGGTTGTACCGATAAAAACCAATTCCGCCATGAAGTTCCATGTTCCAACGGCTTTTCTTTCCAAGCACCCAGACATAACCTATCGTTAATCCGACAGAAGCAATATTACCTTTGAACATCTTTTCGTCGGTCGCACATTTATATGTAGCGCCTAAAACACTAAGTCCGATAAATTCACGGGTCATAGGACGACCGTGGAACCAATAACGGAACTCGGGGATAACCCCAAATGCCTTCAAGTCTGTCCCAAAGGAATGGTATGCCCCCATCACATCAATACCTATACTTGCTTTATTACCGACAACCAATTCTGCCCCGAGGTTCGGTGCAAAGGCTGCGTATGCAGCCGCATTGGTTTTGATTGCCAACATTTGTGCGTTAGCAATGTTCACCGTCGATAGGGTTATTATTATAGTCAAGAATAGACGCTTCATCAAGACTTTCATATCTATTTAGTTGTAATAGTAGTATTTGATATCTGAATGTCGTACGAGTTGTGATCAAAGTTTGTAATCAACTGCACACCATCCGCAGTCAGTGGTAAAGTGGTGATTTTTGCCTTATAGACTGCTTTCGTCCCATTGTCAGAGGCCTTCTGAGCAGTAAAAGTTACTGCAAGTGCCGAACCTTGGACCTCATTAGTTATTGGATTCATCATGTCGGGCAAGCCTGTCAGTTTACCAGTCACTGTCTCACCTATTTCCGTTGCCTGAGAGGAAGAATAGGTCAATTGAACCGTATATTCCTTTGTCAAGCTTTTCTGTTCTTTTACTCCTATCTTCTGCGCTCCTGGTATTGTCACATTCTGAATAGAGTAATATATATGTTTTGCCTTATTATCGGCATCGTACATATCCTCCGCAGTTAAAGTTTCCTTTGTATAGCATACAACCAAGTCATCCAAGTTGCCATCCTCGTAATTAGCCAACTTGATGGCGTCCATATCTGACGAAAGATATATCAACTTATAGGTTCCGCTGAAGATTTCGTTTTCTCCCACATTGATGCCATAACCGATATTATCGTTAACCAATACTAGGCGAGAATAAACACGGGTAGTACCATTAATTACAAAGTTCACCAATGTACTATCTGCTAAATCGACATTAATGCTACAAGCTGTAAGTAGCAACGATAGAAATATTCCTATATAATATTTAATACGCATATCCATCATTCTTAAATACCACTACTTTTTGGCTTTAGCCGCAGCCTTAGCTTCTTTTTCGGCTTCTTTCTCAGCTTTCATTGCGGCCTTTCGAGCAGCCTCTGCTGCTTCTCGGGCTTGTCGTTCCTTTTCTCGCTGGATTCGGTCGACTTCTTTATCAGCCTCCTGAAGAATTCGTTCTTTCTTCCTCACAGCCTCAATCGAATCAGCTACTGCCTTAGCCGCGGCATTCTTGATTGCCTCTGCAGCTTCTTTAGCCTTTCGAGCCTCCGCCTGTTCTGCCAGTTTAGCTCGACGCTCAGCATTCTTAATTGCCTGTTGTGCAGCCTTCTCCTTCTGTTCGGCCTCTTCCTTGGCTGCCCGTTCAGCATCCCTTTCTGCTTTCTTCGCAGCCTTCTCTGCAGCTTCGATTGCAGCCAAACTATCCTTAACAACTGCTATCGAGTCGTTGATTCGCTGTTTCTCTATTCTATCCAGAGAATCCTTTATTGCGAGCGAGTCTCTTCTTGCTTGTTTAGCAGCCGTTATCGAATCGGTTCTCTGTTGTCTTTCGATACGACGAGTTTCGCGTTCTATTGAGTCTTGCAACAATTCTGCAATCCTCTTGGCCTCCCTGTCTTTGACGGCCTTTTCTCTTGCATAGACTTCGAAGTCCTTACCCAATATCAGACGAATATAATCCAAAGAGTCTTGGCCGTGGAGTTCCTTGTCAGGATAAATCTCCATCATAGCCACAAGGTAATCTCTTCTCTGTCTGTCGGCCCATGATGAAGAGTCCGCATCTAAAGACTCACGCTTTCTGATAGAATCCAGGCGAACACTTACGAGTTCTTTAATTTCACGCTTCTCTGCCTCAACTTTCTTCTGACGGTCTTCCCATGCTTGAATATGCTTTGCATAATCATCAACAAGTGCCAAGGATACCTTGTGACTAATAGCACGGAAACGATAAACCAAAGAAATATGGATATCCTGAAGGACATGCTTCAGATTCAATCCCCAGCCATCGGACAAAGAGCGTCTTCCGTCATGAGTATAATGAGAATTGTTCTCTTGATATACATATCTATAACCCTCATATTTCGCAATGGGGAGTCCAACATTCAAACCAAGGTCCAAATCCAAACCGCCCTCTTTGGGGTAACGGGCAGCCAAAATAGGAACACTCCAACCAAAAGCCGCACCAACAGAATATATGGTTCCCTGTTCGCCCTTCTTACCAATACAATAAGAATATTTATTCCATGCCGCAAAGGCACCAATATAATAAGCACGCCAGTTGCGAGAGTTTTCCATCGTACGGGTAGATATCAAACGGCGGGCATTCTCGTACATATTTGAGAATCTTCCACGGTTCGGGTCACCATCATAGTCGTTCATGATAAGAGAATCCTCTGGCGTAAAGTAGGGTTCCTTTATTTCCTCTTCCTCACCGAACTCATTCACAACAGTAACTTTCCGCCATAAGGTATCTGGCTTTATCAGATTCATCTTCTTATATTCCTCATGATAGCGGTCACCCATACCGATTTTACCCGTTCTCCAATATTTACGGAATTCCAAGCGAACCTGAGCCAAATTGAACACGAACTTGGGTTTAACAGTATGCTTTGTATTACCGTTAAACTTACCAAAAACCAGTATAGAACGATTATTCTTAGCCGTTTTATCAAAGTCGAACTCGATACCGACATTGGGGAGAGTCAAAGCCCAATCCACTACATTAAAGTGAAAAGAAAATCTCTTAATAAGTTTCTCTCTATAAAACAAGGCATCATCGTCAATGCTATCCTTATTGGGTATCATCGACCTAAAAAATGCCTCATCCAAAGGGTTTATCGTGGCCATATCTGTCTGCGCCATGACATCCCCTACTGAGCCTATCACAACACAAGTGAAAACCAACAAAAAGATGAATCTATGCTTCATTATCTTATTCTATATATAGGAGCATTACCTTAATTATAATCATTCCGTTTTTATTTCTTCTTCCAGAAGTCAGCCTCAGCCTTTTGCTTTGCCAAGATTGCAGCCTGTCTCCGTTCCCATTCTTGTCTTGCCTTTTCGTTAGCCAGTTTGGCCATCTCGTTCTTTCTACGCGTTTCCGCTACCTGCTGTGCTCTTTCTATGGCATCCTGCAACGATGTCAACTTCTCAGCGGGATAGAGCGGATATGCTTGTCTCACAAGTGCCAAACTTTGCTTGGCATTATCAAATGATTGTCCCTTTCGATAAGCATCAGCCATCTTGTAGTAAACATCGGCCAGATCCTGACCTGGAATCGCTGCTTCACTAGCAAATTGCAGAGCTTGATTGTAACATTCCGCAGCACCCATTTGTTCTCCTTGCCACTGACGCTGCAACTCGTTCTTCTCAGACACAGTCAAATTGTCATAGCCCAAATAGTTTGCACTGTTTGGTGGAGGTGTCGAGGCAATGGCTTCGGCCTTAAACCTTGTGGCAAGATATTTCTCACCTGCCGTGCTTGCCTTATTTACTGCCTCGTCAAAATACTGCATTGCACCTTGCTTGTCACCATCTCCTTTACTCAGCAGCCCCATACCGATACTATTCTCAAAGTCTGGCTGAATAAAATAAGAAGCCTCACAAGCATCATAATACACATCCGAACCAATACAACCATTCATCGTCATCAGATGAACGGCATTCTTCAAATAAGGATAGTTTTTCTTGTTTTCCTTTATACGGTCTTGATAGTATGCTATTACATTGTCCTTGTTTCCTGCATCTGTTTCTTGGAAATAGAACTGGATATTGTTACGTGCTCCAGCATAATAGCCCCACCGGAGAGAATCCACTCCGTTTCCATAGACTGCCATCATCTTGTCGCAAGCTTCCAAGCAACTGGTGTAGTCGGTCAGGAATTGTTCCATGTATTTCTCTTCGTCTGTCTGGAACAAGTCTCGACAGGTCTCAAAATACTCAACTAAATAATTGGGCTCAATCTCATTTTCAGCACCGACATTCTCGTTCTTAATCTGATTGAATGCATCCACGAAATAGTAGTAAGCCGAATCTTTCTTGTACACACTCTCTGGAATATGTTGCTGCCCAAGCGTGTGGTAATGGTGCGCCTTCCACATCAGCACACTTCCTTGCGTCAAGGGAATACGCGTTTCTCCACCATCCTTAGGTATAGAGTTTAGTGCAGTACGATGATTGATGCGGAAATCGTCCATCATCATCAAGTCCTTAAAATAGACATATCTCTGCACCGTATCCTCTTCCTGCTTCATCAGTTCGGTAAGCAAATAGCCACCACCTCCAGTATGTGTCAGGTTATATGTTGCATAAGGAGCCAATCTCATCAGTTCCTTCCAGGGACGATAGCAGGCATGCCAGTCTTGAACCCTAAAAGTGTTCACATAGTCAGCATAGAATTGTCTTGCCGCCACACTGTCTCGTCCATGGCCCAGACGCTCAAGATAATTCTCTGTCTTCTCGAATTGTGCCATTACCACAACACATAGGGAAGATAACAGAACCAATGCTAAGACTCTTCTTATATTCATATCCTTCGTTGTGTTTCTGATTCTAAATCTTACTTAGTATTTCTTCTCTATGAAATATTTAGCAACTAATGCATCATATTCCTTGCAAATATCTTCCATGGCAGCACCGTCCTTAACGCGCTTCCAGAAATATTTAACCATGCGACGATAAGCATCGTTAAAATAGCCATCCGTCTCCAGTATCTTTTCCATTTCCGGTTTCAACTTCAAGGCTACCAACATCGGTGCGGCCCAGTCTGTTGGAGGATCTGTATCACCATACTTGTCATAGATACAAGCCGACTCATAGAAAGTCTGTTCATAATCCTTACGGGGTTGCAAACGGAAGCGACATATTGCCTTAAGATAGTGAACCTTGGCGTCCTGATTATCTACAAGAGAGGTATCATTCAATATCTCCAGAGCTTCCTTATATCCTTCGTCTGTATCCATCGCAGCTGCAACAACAGCGTGATTCATGGGTGAAGTCGACTTAATGTACTCCTGAACTGCTGGATCTGACTCAAAACCGCCATTAAGACAAGACACGAACATCCTCAAATTATTGCAGACTTCATAGTTGGGATCTCCTGGCTCATCCGGCAACCAGTTCAAAGCATAATATTCAGCACGACTGAAGTTACCCGCATAACAATGCATCAAAATATGATTCACCACAATTGCTGGTTCATTCCATATACCATATCCCTGTCCCTTATCTGGGTCTTTCACCTTCTTGCGTCTGTAATCATCCAGATAATCCATCAAGAGGAGTGTATCCGGTTGTTCCTTTCTCAATTTACAACAAGAGAGATAGTATGCGGCCAATGCATATCGGCGGTCAAAAGGCTTGTCGCGGTCTTCTTGCAGATAATACATCGACTCCTCGTCGGTTGCCTCCGGGTTCAGTTTCCTCACAGCCCGAGTGGCAGGTTCGCTTGTTACTTCGATGTTATCGTATGCACCCTTAGCTATTGTTTCCAGTTCATCCCAACGTTCCTCGTCAGCCAAACGAACCATCAAGCGATAATATTCATAGTCCTTTTCAACCGTTCCATTCCGATACCCTTCCTCTTTCAAATACTTCTCATAAATTTCCTCAGGAGTCAAAACGCGCGTAGCCACATATTCACAGCGGACAACTACACGACGGACAATCTTCAACGCATTGTCCCTCACATAAGGATACCAAGACTGGGATATAATCTGCCGACCTTGCTGGTCTATATTCTTTGTCGTTTCAGTAATCTCACGAATACCTTCTGCGGCCTCCAATGCCTCTGGGGTTCCGAGTACCTTTTCCAAACTATCGGCGACCTCGTCCCACGAAGCCACCTCTGCGTCACTATGCCATTTCCCAACCTTATAACTACCAGATTGGCCCTTCAGCGTACTAACCATGTAGCCAGCACGACCTTTGGCCAATGTAACATTCGTCTGATAAACACCTTCGGGAGAAGCATAACCCATAATATATACATCGCGGACTTCGGCATCCGGGTCGTCATACCAACGCTTGAGCATCTTATATAAGGAGTTCAGTCCTTCTACAGTAATGGAGTCCGACATGTCAAGATTCGTCTTACCCACCTCGAACTCCAATTTTACGGACTTCTTAGCCTCCGAAACTTCCGACTTTGCCTCCTTCTCGTATTCTACAGGATCTATGTCCAACATACTACGAGCCGAAGACCAATCCAAGAAAAGCAAAGGGTCCTGGAAATTACCATCCCAGAACAAATAATTGGGATCGTTGTAATATACCGTATTGTAGTCCTCATACCAACGGTGCATACGGGCATTGTATCGTTTGCTACGGTCTATCGGTTCATAAGGTTCTGCATAATTGAATAGATAACTTTCTCTGGTTTCCATAAAAAGGGAATCCTCTTGGACAATTTCCTTTCTTCTGTTCACCTTATTTCGATACAGTTTATCGTGTTTGAGATTAAATCCCATACGACGATACTGGGATTTTTCATAGGGAAGTCCGTCAAATACACAGGGGTCAAAATAATGTACGATACTATCCTTTCCATTCTTATCTCCACCTACCATAACCAAACGTGGAGCACCGACAAAACGAGCATCTTCCCTCGTGTAAGCCGAATCTAGACGGATCTGACCCTTCACAACAACTTTGTTTCCGTATATTCGAGCCGAGCCCTGCTTATCGCCTTGAGCTTTCATCTTGGCCGACTTCTCTGTCGTTTTCAAAACCTTTCCACCATTCACATGCTCTTCATACACAACAGTGTTAGTCGTCTGGTCATAATATTTCTGCACAGGAATGATGATGGCCGAGTCCATTTCGGCCAATCTAACGGTCAAAACAGCGTATCCACGCGTATCCGCCTGCATATTATTGGCTTCACCACGGGCATTTACTTTCTTTGAATCATAGCAGTCATTCTCGCCCTTCTTCAAGGCATAACCGGTATTGAAGAGTCTTGCCGCAGTCTTGGCGCGGTTTTCCACTCCAAAGGTAAAGACCTCCATACCACTGGTCACAGGCTCCGTTTTCTTCACGGATTTACCGTTACCTTGAACCTCCTCGTAAGTTTGTGTGATTTTTATTTTGAAGTTTATCTTCTGAGCCCAGCCCGCATTAGAGAACAGGAGCAAAAGGCCTAAGGTAAACAAATGACATCGATTAGTATTGCTCTTCCGATTAAAAACCAAAACCGCCATGTGTTTCTATGTGTTATTAGAATTGAGTTTACTTTATCTTTATTTCTATTTTCACTAAACGAGCGCAAAGATAAGCAAAAATCCGCTTAACAACAAAGAAACATTATTTATTTTTTCGCACGAGCCTTAAATCTTACAGATTCGAGAGTCCTGTTTTGAGGAACTTAATGTACAAATTGACATCTTCGTTAAATCCGTAGGGACTATTCAATGGACAACCGTCACTATTCACCAAAACATAAAAAGGCTGGGCGTTGGCACCAAACTTATAACGCTGCAGATAACTCCATTTGTCACCAATGCTACGCAAACGATACTGTTCACCATTCTCCTTCACAATCATGGGAGTAGGCAATGGGGTCTTATCATCTACATATAACGATATCACGACATATTCCTCTGCCATCAACCGTTGTACCTGTGGCGAAGTCCAGACTGCCGCTTCCATCTTACGGCAATTCACACATCCATATCCCGTAAAATCGAGCAAAACAGGCTTATTCTGTGATTTCGCATACATCATTCCCTCCTCGTAATCCGTAAAATGCAATGGTAAAGACGACTTCATTGGAGGAGCAAATGCACTCACCGCCTTACACGGGGCACCCCATAATCCTGGAATTAGATACGCCACGAGCACAAAGCAGGGAATAGCCAATACAACACGGAATAAAAACACATGCTTTGTTTCTAAAAATATCCTTTTCATCGAAAATATTTGCATCCATCCCATCAAATAAATCCCCATCAAACCGAATATAATTATCCACAAAACAAAGAATAGTTCGCGAGGTAATACACCCCAACCATAAGCCAGATCTGCCACCGAAAGAAACTTCAAGGAAAACGCCAATTCAATAAAGCCTAGACACACTTTCACACAGTTCATCCACTCACCACTCTTTGGTGCACGCTTCAACCAAGATGGAAATAGGGCAAACAATGTAAAAGGTAATGCCAACGCAACTGCAAAACCCAGCATACCAACGGCAGGACCAACGAGATTCCCCGTACTGGCTATCTCTACCAACAAAAATCCGATAATCGGTCCCGTACACGAGAAACTTACCAACGCCAAAGTGAAGGCCATCAGAAAAATGCTGAGCAAACCCGTAGTCCTCATCGCCTTGGCATCAACGGCATTGCTCCAACTGGAAGGCAATGTTATCTCAAAACCGCCAAAAAACGAGACTGCAAAGAACACCAACAACAGGAAAAAGAAGATATTGAATACCGCATTGGTACTCATGGCGTTCAACGCACTCGCACCAAACAACATCGTGACGATTAAGCCGAGGGCCATATAAATAGCAATAATGCTCAATCCATAGGTGATTGCATCATGTACACCCTGACGACGATCATCCTTATTACGCTTTAAGAAGAAACTTACCGTCATGGGTATAATAGGCCATACACACGGGGTCAGTAAGGCTGCAAATCCGCCAAGGAGGCCCAACAGGAAAATCCATAGGAGTCCGCGCTGATTTCCATTAAGAGGAGAATCTGCATCATTGGAAAAGGCTTTCAATTCATCTATAACGGGCTTCCATAAAAGACTCCCCTCTAATCTTTCTCCATCTGCAAGGTGAGCAGGAACTTCTAAAGAGTCAGAAGGATGGGGATATTCCTCAATCTCGTTAAGAGAAGACGGAGCGGGATCTTGAATCTTCATTGGATTTCCCTCCTCTTTAGAGGAAACAGAGGGAGTTGTTCCCTTGAAGGAGAATTCTACATTCGTAGGGGGCAGGCAATTTTTGTCGTTGCAGACACCATAGGTTAAATAACCTTCCATCTCATAGGAAGAGTCCATAATCTGGAAACGCTGGACAAATTTCGCCACACCCTCCATATAGGAAACTTCCATGCCGAACAATTCATCCATTTTATGCTGCAACCGTCCCGTTGCCGTCAAAACTCCAATAGGCTTCAGTCCGTGAAGTTTCTCCAGTGTCAACTCCGCTCGCGTCGGTCCTCCCTCGGCGATATCTGCACCATATACATGCCATCCTTGCTCTACCGTTCCCGTGAAGACAATCTCCATTTCGCGGTCTGACAAGCTATGTTGTTCTACGCGAAACTGGGCAGGATTATGCAATTGGGCATAAACCATCCCGCCGATGAACACCAACAAAAATAACAGAAACCTTCGCATTCCGAATATATTGAATGTGAGCAAAGGTACAAAAAAAGCGGTTCCCCCGAAAGGGAACCGCCGATTATTTATATTTGTAAGGTTCTACTTACAACTGAGGACCTGCGGCCACCAAAGCCTTGCCGGCCTCGTTCGTGGTGTACTTACCAAAGTTCTTGATGAAACGAGCAGCCAAATCTTTAGCCTTCTCTTCCCAAATGCTAGCCTCAGCATAGGTGTCGCGAGGATCGAGAATAGCGGGATTTACATTGTGCAATGCTGTGGGCACTTCAAAGTCGAATTAAGGAATCTTCTTCGTGGGAGCCTTCAGGATGCTGCCATCCAGAATAGCGTCGATAATACCGCGTGTATCGGGAATTGAAATACGCTTGCCAGTACCATTCCAACCTGTGTTAACGAGGTAAGCCTTGGCTCCGCTCTTCTCCATCTTCTTAACCAACTACTCAGCGTACTTTGTGGGGTGCAACTCGAGGAATGCCTGACCGAAGCAAGCAGAGAAAGTAGGAGTAGGCTCGGTAATTCCGCGCTCTGTACCAGCCAACTTAGCGGTAAAGCCTGAGAGGAAATAGTACTTGGTCTGCTCGGGAGTCAGGATAGATACGGGAGGCAGTACGCCGAATGCATCAGCAGAGAGGAAGATGACATTCTTAGCATCTGGACCTGCGCTCTTTCCGTTAACTTTCTGAGCAATCTTCTCGATATGGTCGATAGGATAGCTTACACGAGTATTCTCGGTTACGCTCTTATCTGCAAAGTCAATCTTACCATCAGCAGCAACAGTTACATTCTCAAGAAGAGCGTTGCGTTTAATGGCGCCGTAGATATCAGGTTCATTTTCCTTGCTCAGGTTGATAACCTTTGCGTAGCAACCGCCTTCAAGGTTGAATACGCCCTCGTCATCCCATCCGTGCTCATCGTCACCAATAAGCAAACGCTTCGGGTCGGTAGAAAGGGTGGTCTTACCTGTACCTGACAGACCGAAAAAGATTGCGGTGTTCTTACCCTGCATGTCAGTATTGGCAGAGCAGTGCATCGAAGCGATGCCCTGCAGAGGCAGATAGTAGTTCTGCATAGAGAACATACCCTTCTTCATCTCACCGCCATACCATGT